>CAYYNS010000137.1:0-5334 GCA_964473085.1 uncultured candidatus Brocadiaceae bacterium | reverse complement strand
GGGTGCATGCGGCTGGACAGCGTCAGGAGCCTCTGCAGGACGCCGTCCACGCGCACGCGCACGTTGGTGGTCTGCTCGCCCGGCTCGATGTGCACGTCGCTGGCGCGCTTCTGGACGGAGTCGCGGAACAGGGCCTCCACGAACTTGACGACGGGGGTCTCCTCGGCGCTCGCCAGCAGGTCGGTCGCCTGGGGTTCCTCCAGCGCACCCAGGTCTTCGCGCTCGACCTCCAGGGTGAGGTCTTGCAGGGTCTGTAATGTCTCTGAACCGCCGGCGCTCACCCCGAGGCTGTGGCCGTAGAGGGTGGCGACGGCGGTCGCAATGTCGGCCGCCGGCGCCTTCACGACCTCGATGCGGCGCCCTGTGACGTGTGAGAGCAGGTCCTGGGCCGCCAGGTTTGTGGGGTCTTCCATTGCGACGATCAACGCCTCGTCGCTGCCCAGCCCGAGGGCGACGGCGTTGAAGCGCTTGGCGAGCGTCTCCGGGATGAAAGCTGCCACCTCCGGCGGGAGGTTCCTCAGAATTGCCCCGGAGACCTCGGGTATTTCGCGCCGCTGCAGGGCGAGGGCCTGAGCGAGCAAGGCGGGCTCCAGCACCCCCATCTCGACCAGAAGGACGCCGAGGCGCTGCCCGCCCTGTTTCTGGCTCTCCAGCGCCGCCTCAAGCTGGGCGTCTGAGAGCCAGCCGTTGCGCACGAGGATCTGACCCAGTGGTGTGCGACGGTAATGCACCGGCATGCTCTTGTTTCCTCCGCCCGAGCTTGCCGCACGTGGGATCGTCGAGGAACCCGCGGCGCAACTGTTATGATACCGCCCTCAAGCCGCCCAGTTCAATACGTGGACGGCCGGCTTTGCGGTGCGTGGCTGGGGCCGGGCAGAAGCGGTGGCGCGCCGGTGGCGATCAGGGGGCACGGAAAGGGGGCTTGCACGGGGCCCCTTGCCTGAATTCTTGGTGAGCGGTATGCTGGCCGTGCAGGCCATAGACCGGCCGCACGGGCAGTGCCCGGCAAGCGACCGGTCGGCCACAAGGAGGACCGGAGGCGGTGGTCAAAAGCGGCATCGTCGGGGCGCTTTCCTACGCAAGGCTTGAGGAAGCCTTGACTTGCGACGTGCGGGGTCTGGCCCGCCGTACGGCGGGGGGATCGGAAGGTGTCTGGATTCTGGTGCCGTCCAATCTTGTGGCGCAGCACCTGATGCGCGCAGTCGCGCGCGCCAGCGGCGGGGTGCTGGGGCCAAGGTGCCTGACCCTGCGCCAGGCGGCAGCCCGTCTGGCCGGCAGATCCCTGGCCCGGCGCGGGATGCGCCCGCTGCCGAGCGGGGCCGCAGAACTGGTGCTTGACAAGGCGCTTGCCGAACTGCCAGCAGGCTCCCATTTCGGCCGCCTGCAGCGGTACGGTGGCAGCGCTGGTGCGATCCTCTATGCCATCAAGCTGTTGAAGAACGCGCTCTGGAGGCCGGAGGGCCTGGCGCAAGCGGCCCAGCATCTGGCGGGGGCCGACCCTGATGCCTCGCGCCGTTTCAGAGAGCTCGCGGCCCTGTGGGCGGCCCTTGAGCAGTTCGCCGCGAGGCACGGGCTTTTCGATGACGAGGACCTGCTGTTAGCGGCAGCGCGGCCGCAGGAACTCAACGGGGCGGCACAGGTGGCTGAGGCGCCGCGCGCGGTGCTGTTTTACGGGTTTTATGACCTGACCCCGCTCCAGAGGGAGTTGGTGGCGCGGATAGCCGCCGGCGCGGATGTGAGGCGTGCTTACCTTCTGTGGGATGAGGAGGACTGTGCCCCAGGGCCAGGCTTCGAGTATGCGCGCCCCACAGTTGAGTTCCTCCGGGCGCTTCTTGGAGTGGGGCGCATAGAGCTGCTGGGGGATGTTGCAGGCGCGGCGGACCTCCTGCGCCTTCGGCGAGGGCTGTTCAGGATGTGGCCGCCGCGCAACAGGGGGGCGGGTGGGGGTGAGGGGATCCAGGTTGCAGCGGACGGAACGGTGAGGATCGTGCACTGTCCGGGGGAAGTCTCTGAGGCCGAGGAGATCGCGCGCGAGGTGCTGCGCCGGTGTCGGGGTTTACGGGACCGCCTCAGTGTTGGCATCCTGGCCCGCACGCCGGAGGCGGTCGCCGAGGCGCTGAGCGAAGCGCTGGAGCGGGCCGGGATCCGTTACTACATGAGCGAGGGACGGCCACTTGCGAGGGCGATTCCCGGCCGCATCCTGCTCCGCCTGCTGGAGCTTGCTGATAGCGAGGCTGAGCGCGGCGTTGTGATCGAGTTCCTTTCCGTGGCCGGCGTGCAATGGCCCGAGGGCCTGCATGTGACGGCGCTGGACCGCCTGTCCCGCCTGGCGGGGATCGTCAGGGGCTGGGAGGCGTGGGTGGACGGGCTGCTGGACCTGGCGCAGTCGCGGTTGCTGGATGCGCAGCGTGCGGAGCTGGATTCCGAGTGCGCGGTGCTCGAAGAGGAGGCGAGGCTGGGTCGGATGGCCGCTGAGTTCCTGCGGGAGTTCTTTGCCCGTGTGCGGCGATTGCGGCGGGTTGTGACGTGGCGCGGCATGGCGCAGGAGTTGGGCGCGCTGGCGGAAGCCTTTATCCCCCAGGGGGCTGACGGCCGCTCTGATGCGCTGGGGCTGGTGGCGCGCCTGGGCTGGCTCGATGTGACGGGGCTGCCTGCCGGCGTGAACCGGGCCGCCTGGGTTCTCGGTCGCTTCCTGCGCCAGGCGAGCCGTGAGGCTGGCGGATTCCAGCGCAGCGGCGTTGCCTTCAGCGGGATCATGACGGCACGAGGTGTGACCTTCGACGCGGTGTTTGTCCCTCGGCTCTTGGAGAAAGATTTCCCGTTGCGAATCCCCAGCGATCCCGTGCTGAGCGACCGGGACAGGCACCTGTTGAACAGTCTGTCGCGCACCCTCGGCGCGGGCGAACTGCCGGTGCAGCTCAGGCGGCCGGAAGAAGAGCGCTACCTGTTCCGCATCGCGCTGGGTTCGGCTGTCAGGGCCGTTGTGCTGTCCTACCCTCGCATTGAGCAGGATGCGGGCAGAGCCCTCATACCCTCCCGGTTCGTGCAGGAGACTTGTGATGCACTGTGTGGAGAGGTCGTCGGGGTTGAACGCATAGAGTCTGGCGAGCTGGGTGGGCTTGTAAGGCGCGTGCGATGGGAACCGCCGGGCCCCCCCGACGACGCGCTGGACGGCTGGGAATACGATGTGCGGGCGTATCGTCAAGCGCCTGGTGGCCAGGCGATCCCATACACCGAGGCGCTTTCTGATTGTTTTCGGATGGCGGTGAGGATGGACACGCTACGGTGGTCACGCCGGGAGCTCGGTCCATACGACGGGAAGATCCGTGAGGCGCACCTGCTTGCCCGGCTCTTGGCTGAGCACCGGCCAGAGGCATGCCCGCTCAGCCCCAGCCGACTTGAGGCTTATGCGCAGTGTCCATTCCGTTACTTCCTGCAGTACGTTCTTGGCATCGAAGAGTTTGCCGAGCCGGTCGAGGAGGTGGAGATTGCGGCTGTCGAACGCGGCCGCTTGATCCACGAGTGGTACCGTGAGGTCTACGCGCAAAAGCTGACGGGCCGCCTGCTGGGAGAGCTTCGGGATAGCGAGATCGGGGCAGTGGTCGAATTCGCATCGGCGCAGATCGAGCGACTCGGCGCGGGCCATGCCGCCGTTCGGCCTGCTGTGTGGGCTGCCACAAAACGGGAGCTGCTCGGCCAGCTCGTGCGCGTGCTCAGGATGGAGAGGGCTGAGAACGCGGATGCCGCGCCGCAACGCTACGAGTTCGCGTTCGGGCCAGGGCAGCCGGCGGGAGCATTTCGCTTTCCGCTTGCAGGCGGCCGGGCGATTCAGGTGCAGGGGCGCATTGATCGGCTGGACCGGCTCGGCTCTGAAGGGGTCCAGATCGTGGACTACAAGTCCGGCCGGCGGGGGACGGCAGGTTACAGGGCGGACTCGTTCGCGGGTGGCCGACAGCTCCAGTTGCCCCTCTACTTGCTGGCGGCTTCAGCGGCGTTGGGCAGGCAGCGAGGGCGAGCGCGCTACCTGTTCATCCAGGAAGCGAGGTTCCTGGACGAGTTCACTGTTGAGAAGCTGTGCTCGCGTGCGCAGGATCTGCGGCGCATTGTGGACCTCGTCTTGTCGGGCATCAGGTCCGGGGACTTCTTTCCTCTGCCCCCGGCAGACCGGCCAGGGCGGGAGCATTGTCGGCAGTACTGTGCGTTCCGCGCAGTCTGTGGGCCGGCACGTGCCAAGCTGGCGGCGGTCAAGGACCATGCAGGGAACGTGTCGGACCTGGGGCGTCTTTGGCAGTTGCGCGACATCCAATAGGGGGCGGTTGCGCATGGGGCGCCGCAGTGCGCTACGCCGATTCTGGGGGGCTTGATTTCCCGATCCTTGAGGCGCTATTATCGCCTCGGGCAGTATTGTTTAGCTCGGTGGCCGGGAGAGCGTTATGAAATCTGCGTCCTGTGTGCTGGGGCTCTTGATCGTGGTGGCAGTGCTCGGGTGCGAGGGCCTCAGCGGGGTAGCCGAACAGAAGCCGCGGTGGATCGTAGAGCCTGAGGTAGTTGAGCGGTCGCGCAAGTTCGTCTCGGCGATGGGGGCGGGCACGAGCGCTCCAAACGAGGCCGCCAGGCTACAGGAGGCCGAACACGCGGCGCGCACCGAACTGGCGCGCAGGCTCAGCGACTACGTGTCTGACTCGGTTTCGGGCTTCTTCAGCCGCAACCCTAATTTCGCCAACCCTGCTTCGTCGGATTGCCAGGACTTCGTGAAGGCAGTCAGTACGGAAGTCGCCAACGCGATCCTGAGGCAGAGCCTGCGGCAGGAGACCTGGCACGATACTCACCGGGGCGCAATCTACGTCCTGTACCGGGTGCCGATCACGATGATCAACCAGCAGATCGTGGAGAGGGCACGCTCGGTCCTGGACGAAATCAACCCGCTCAGCCCTTCCCAGCAAGAGGCAGCCCTGGAGGCTCTGGGGCGCGCCCTGAATGCGGCACTGCGGGAACGCGTTGCTGCAGCGTCGCAGGAGCACAAAGGGCCTGTGGCAGATCCCCTCGTTGAGCTTCCTCCTGCGTGGCAGGCGACCGGGTCTCACCCTGACTATCCGGCGGCGAAGTTCATGACTGCCGTCGGTCTCGGGGAGCGGCGGCTTGACGGGCAGGATGCCGCACGGGCGGAGCTGGCCAAGCACATCGAGGTGCAGATGCTGGAACGCCAGCGGGAGCTTGTCGCCTCTGGGGCCGACAGCATCCTGGCTGGAAACCTCAAGTTGATTAGCCCGGAGGCCTTACGGTTCGCCGCCGACGACCTTGCGGGGGCCAAGACCCCCGAACTCTGGTATGACC
>CAYYNS010000136.1:0-5350 GCA_964473085.1 uncultured candidatus Brocadiaceae bacterium | reverse complement strand
GGGCGGGGTGAAGACGAAAAGCGCATCCGGCAGGTCCGGGTTCACCGCCCAGTTCTCAAATCGGACGGTCGTTTCCATTTTCATCTCGCCCATGTCCGGCGTGATTTGCCTCGCCTGCGCGAGCTGCCTGGAGAGGTCCGGCACGATCTTGTGGACCAGGGGCTGCTCACCAGCTTGCACCCATATCTCCCAGTCTATCTCTTCCTGGTAGAACTTCAGGTGGTGGTACTGTGCTCCCTCGATCTCATCCATCCCGACGTAATCACCCGCAGTTACACCCTCCATCAGCATCTGGTATGGCTTGCTGGTCAGCAGCGTGCTCAAAGGCAGCCTACTACGGGTGCTTCCGAGAACAAACAGCGCCTCGGGCTGCTGGAATAGCGCATCCAGGGCGCCCGGCGCCTTTTTGACCTTGTACTTCTTCATGAACGGCAGGTGGGTGTAGACGCTCTGTCCGTCACAGACGAGCGTGGCCCCCATCATGCCTTTCACCAGGCGGATCGCCAGCCTGTCCGGGCGGCGCAGCGCGATGGCCTGGGTTGTGGTCACCTCCTGTTTCATCCCTTCGGTTTCCACGCGCATCGTCACCGTGACGGCGAAGGCCAGGCTCTGGAGGCCACCGTAGAAGTCTGAGAGGCGATGCATGACCTCGTCGGCCTTCGGGTCAATCTTCGGCGCGGGTTGCTCCTCTTGCCCCCACGCCGTGCCTGCCGCAAGCAGGCTCACACACAAGGCCAATAGAACGCGCCGTCCCCTGTTCTTGCCCATTGCCAGATTCCCTTTGTCAGAAGAGCGGATCGCTGCCCCGCGCACAAGGGCACCCCCGACAAGCGTGGAACAGCCGCCCCCCGGCCGTTTCCCTTGTCCGCACAGGCAGGGACGCCTGCGCCACACAAAACTGCTTCCTTAACCATCTCCTATGCGCAGTATAGTCCCCGGCCCGCTGCTGCACAAGGCTTCAGTAGGGCCGGGCGAAGAAGCGCTTCACGGCAACGAGCAGGGCGGCCCGGTCCTTGAACACGTGCGGGCGCGTCGGAAGGTCCCCCAGGAACGCCCGCCCATACTGCTTGGTCACCAGCCGCCTGTCCGTCACGATGACCACGCCGCGGTCAGTGCGGTTGCGGATCAGCCGCCCGAAACCCTGGCGAAAGCTGATGACGGCCTCTGGCAGCGTGTAGTGCTCGAACGGGTCAACGCCGCGCTGGCGCAGGTACTCGATCCGCCCCTGCACCAGAGGCTCGGTGTAAACGTGGAAGGGCAGCTTGGTCAGCACCAGGCAGCTAAGGGTCTCCCCCGGCACGTCCACTCCCTCCCAGAAGCTCTGCGTGCCAAGCAGGATCGAGCCGGTGATGCTGCGGAACAAGGCGGTGAGCGCCTCGCGGCTGCCGTCCCTGCCCTGGCCGAGCACCGGCAGGCCCTCCCGCTCCAGCGGCCCCTTGATACGCTCGTAAACGTTGTTGAGCAGCGAGTACGAGGTGAACAGGACGAGCGCCCGGCCCACCGTCGCCTGGAGGAGGTCAATGAGGAAAGACGAAAGCTCCTCGTCAAACATCTCGTCGCGCTGCCCGCCCGCCTCGGGCAGGAACGTCGCCGCGCACACGAGCGCCTGCCGGTCGTAGTCGAAGGGTGACCCGACGGCGGCGCACCGCATGCGTTCGTCAGACAGTTGGTCCGCGCCCAGGCGGTCGCGCATGTAATTGAACTGGCCCCCGACACGCAGCGTGGCGGAGGTCAGGATGATGCACCGCAGGGGGTCGAAGAAGAAGCCCCTGAGCAGCGTGCCGACCTCGATCGGCGCGGCACGCAGGGCGTAGAAGACCTGCCGCTCGCGCCGCTCCCGCTCCAGCCAGTAGACGAAGTCGTCCTTCTCGCGGGCGAGCGCGAACTGGAGGGCGTCCGCCGCCTCCTTGAGCCGGGCGACCTGCGCACGCAGGTCGTCGGCGAGCTCACCCGCGCTGTCAATGCGTTCGCGGTAATGTTCGACGCACTGCGCGAGCGCTTCGAGCCTGCTGCCCAGCTCGTGCACGCAGCGGGTGACGTCCTGGGCTGCCTCGCCCGTCGGCCCCTCCAGTCCCACGGGCGGGTAGCACTGGCGCAGCAGAAGCTTGTCCTCGTATGCGGGCACGGACTCGAACGGCTCGGCGAGGCTGTTGAAGCACTTCCTGGTGGCCTCCACGAGGTCGCCAAGGCGTGCAATGGCAGCCCGGGCCAGGCGCAGGAGCTTCTTCTGGCCCTGCTGCGGCAGGTGCCTCCGGGCCTCGGCAATCACGGTGGCGATCAGCCCGCTGCCGGAGCCGTCGCGGCGCTCGCGCCAGAGCCGGTTGGTCACGCGGAAAAAGCTCAGGGCGTCCGCCGTGACGGCGAGGGCCTCAGTGGCGACATCCTCGACGTTGTGCGCCTCGTCGAAGACCAGGCAACGCCCCAGCGGCAGGAAGGGCTGGTCCATGCCGACCTCCGCGAATAGCAGGGCGTGGTTGACCACGACCAGGTCGGCGAGCTGGGCGAGGGTGCGCGCGCGGCGCACGAAACACTGCGCCCGCGCCCTGCACGAGCGCGCCGCGCACTCGTCGCTGCCGCTGGTGACGCGTGGCACGAGCACCAGCGCGCTTTCGTCCATCAGCAGCCCCGTGCACTCGGCAAGGTCGCCGGTCTCGGTGCGGGAGGCCCAGACCACAAGCGGCAAGAGCGCGGTCATCTCCGCCGCACTGCTCAGCTCGTGGTCGAAGTAGCGCACAAGGTGCAGCAGTCGGCGCACGCACAGGTAGTTGCGCCTCCCTTTCAGAAGGGCCGCCTCGAACCGCCCGCCGAGCAGCTCCCTGAGGAACGGCAGGTCCTCATAGTAGAGCTGCTCCTGGAGGTTCTTGGTATTGGTCGAGACCACCACCTTGTCTTTGTTCTGGCGTGCCCAGGCGATTGCGGGCAGCAGGTAGGCCATGGACTTCCCCGTGCCAGTGCCGGCCTCGAACATCAGGTGGCGGCCCTCATTTAGCGCTGCGCAGACCTCCCGCACCATCTCGACCTGCTCGTCGCGCTGCTCATAGCCCGGCAGGTTACGGCCGATGGCGCCACGCGGCGTGAACATCCCGCAGATCCTGTCGGTGTCAATCGGGGCCTCGCCCGGTTCCGGGAGCTCGTATCTCTGGGCGCGCGCAAACAGGTCGCGGTGGTCCTTGAGCGCTTCTGCAAAGCGGCTGCCTCGCTCGTCCGAAAGCTCGAAGCCCGCCTTGCGGTTAGCGGCCTCCCCGATGTGGCCGGCCAGGGGGCACTGTGCCGCCTGGGCGACCCGCTGTAGCGCCTCCAGCACCGGGGCCGGGAGCGCTTCCAGTTCCGCCAGGAGCCTGTCCCAGAGCTGCGCTGTGAGGCGGGCAAGCTCAAGGGCGCGGTGGACCTTCGGCTCGCCCAGGCCCAGCAGCCGCGCCAGGGCCGCCAGCGAGTAGTCGGTCGCCTCGGGGCGAACGACCCTGGCCAGCAGGCGGCTGTCGAGCACCCGGCCCGGCGCGGCCAGTCCAGCCGACGCCATGAACCCCGCAAGCGCAGGTGCGTCGTGCACGATCACTGTACCCGAGCCGAGAAAATGGGCGAGCCTCTCCAGCACCTTCCCGGGCGCCGGCCGCCCCGCCAGGGGCGCCTCATCGAGGCCCGTGAGCTTCTTGAAGGCGATCGGGAGCGCGCCGGCACTGGCGAGTTGGGCGAAGCGGGCCAGCTCGCGCTCGCCGCCGCGCCGCACCCCCGCCGCCTCCACAACGGCATCCTCCCCCGGCAAGGGGCCTGTGGCCACGATAGCAACAAAGCTGAGGATTTCGCTGCTGCCCATGTCTGGTCCGCGCGCAGTCCGCCCGAGCATCCTCCTTGAGGCAGATTCTACCCCGTGCCGTGTTCGCCGAAAACTACCGGGCCATCTCTTGAGCCCCGGGCCTGTCCAGTTCTTGCAAGGGGGCTGCCCTTGGTGCATAATCTGTCGGCGGGGAAGGTCTAACAAGACGGGCAAGCGGGACCCGCTCAAGGGAGAGAGCGATGATTGAGCGAAAGGTTGGGTTCATCGGCGCGGGATTCATGGCCGAGGCCCTGGCGCGGGGAATGCTGCGCGCCGACCTGTGCATGGCGCGGGACATGTTCGCCAGCGACCCGTCAGAAGCGCGGCGCAAGGCGTTCTCGGAGATGATCGGCCCGAACGTGTTCGCAGAGAACGCGAAGACCGCCGAGGCCGCCGAGGTGCTCATCCTCGCCGTCAAGCCCCACGTCATGCGCGTCGTGGCCGAGGAGATCCAGCCGGCGGTCAACACGGCGCACCTGATCGTGTCCATCGCGCCTGGCATCACGCTCGGATGGCTGCGCCAGAACCTGGGCACGGCCCGCGTGGTGCGGGTCATGCCGAACACGCCCGCGCTCCTGGGCGCGGGGGCGGCGGCCTACTGCGCGGGCCCGCAGGCAAGCAAGGCCGACAAGGAGGTGGTCGAGGCCATCTTCTCCGCCGTTGGCATCTGCGTCGAGGTGGAAGAGAGACACATGGACGCCGTCACGGGCCTGAGCGGGAGCGGGCCGGCATACGTCTACGTCGCCATCGAGGCCCTGAGCGACGGCGCCGTGAAGATGGGCCTGCCGCGCGCTACGGCCACCAGGCTGGCAGCCCAGACTGTGCTCGGCGCCGCCCGCATGGTGCTCGAAACCAACCGCCACCCCGCACAGCTCAAGGACCAGGTGACCACCCCCGGCGGCGCGACCATCGAGGGCATCCACGCCCTCGAAAGGGCGGGCGTGCGACGCGCGTTCATGGACGCCGTGGAGGCGGCTGCGCTCAAGAGCAAGCAGCTCGGGGCAAAGAAGTAGGCGGCTCCCGGCCGCGGATGACTGCCTCGTAGATGTCGCCCGCGCGGCGCAGACCAGGACAAGGGCGGCTGCATGTGGGCAGACGCTCCACAGGCTCCCCACCGCACTTATCCCACGACGGTGTCGGCGTTCCTCACGTGCGGTACACTTCCCGCCTGTGGGCGATCTTCACGACCCACACGGTGCGCTCGCCGTCCTGAACAGAGTAGACGATCCGATAATCGTCCTGCCGTAGCCGGTAGCGTTCCTGAGCCGAGAGTTTCTCCGAGCCCGGAGGCCTAGGGTCTTTCGCAAGTGACCGGATGCGGGCCACAATGCGCTTCAGGTCGGCTCTGGGTATCCGCGCGAGTTCCTTCGCGGCGGACCTCTTCAGGAAGGTTTCATATCTTGCCATGGCGCCTGAGGTCTTGGAGGACCTTCTCGAAGCTCACCAGTGGCTCGCCTGCCCTCTCATCGAAGGCGGCCAGGTCCGCCCGGTCCTCGGCCATGGCCAGGCGCACGGCCTCGTTGACAAGTTCGGAGA
>CAYYNS010000135.1:412-5371 GCA_964473085.1 uncultured candidatus Brocadiaceae bacterium | reverse complement strand
AGGGCCCCGCCAATGCTCTGGTCGCTCGAAAGGAAGGTCACCTGCTCCACAGGAATCATGATCTGGGCGGCGCTGGTTTGGGAAAGGCGCATGGCCCCCGCAAAGACGCGCTCCTGGTAAGGATTGATCTGGTTGGAGAGCCGCGCAAGGCCAGCGAGGGCCGTGATCTCTTCCAGGGCAGAAGCGGCCTGGGGCGCCTTCATCCTTACCTCGAAGGGACGGTTCACGAAATGGACAAGCCACACCACCGGCCTGAATACCCGCGTCAAGACCTCCAGTGGCACAGCAATAATCGGGGCAAGAGGGCGGTTGAAACGCACGCCAAGGGACTTCGGCAATATCTCAGTGAACTGGAGCATCGCCAAGGTGAACAGGACGGAGAACAGTGCAATGTAGCCCCTGCCGAAGAGGGCCTCGAATTGCGCCCCTGCGACGGTCGCGCCGATGGTATGCGCCGAAGTGTTCAGGATGAGAATCACCGCGATGGGACGCTCGATGTTCGTCTTGAAGCCCTTCCAGATCTCCCCCAGTCTTGGCCGCTTCCTGGACAGCTCGGCGATCTGCCCCGGCGTCAAGCTCAGGACAGCCGCCTCCAGCAGGGAACACATGAAAGACACCGCAAAAGCAATCGCAAGGCTGCCCACGAACAGGTGCATCTTCAGGCTCTCCTCTCAGGGTGCAGTCGAGCAACTCCCTCATTGCTTCTCACGGCGTGCGGGAGAGCGGCTCGACGTGAACGTTGACCTTGGCTCCGGCGAGCCGCTGCGACAGCTCCTCCGAAACCCGGTGGCCCACGTAGTGAGCGGTCTCCAGGTTGGACCCCAATGGCAACTGGAGGTGGACCTCTACGTAGGATCCCCTGTCGTCCTCAAAAACAAGGAGCCCGTGGAACCCGGAGACCTCAGGATGAGCGGCAAGGACATCCGACAAAGACGCAGTGAGCGCCTGCATTGTCGTTGAGCGGCGGGCCTTCTCACGCAAATCCACGTGAACAACCGGCGACAGGCCGAGACGGCGCGAGAGCGTCTCCTCCACTTCATTCGCTACGGTGTGGGACTGCTCGGTCGTCAATTCCGGAGCTACCTCGATGTGAACGACAGCGGCCTGTTGACTGCCGTAGTCATGAATCTGAATCCCGTGGACCCCCAACACGCCGCGCGCCGAACCCGCGGCAGCAATCACCTTGGCAATGAGCTCCTCGGACGGCGCCTCGCCCATCAACATGTTGACCATCGTGCGGGCAAGGTGAAAGCCTGTGCCGGCGATGAGCAGCGCCACGCCCATTCCTAGAAGGCCGTCCACCCAGGGATACCCCAGGCGCGCGCCAACCATCGAAGCCACCACGAGCACAGAAGCAATGGCGTCGCTGCGGTGGTGCCAGGCGTCGGCCTTGAGCATATCTGACCGGATGCGTTGACCGAGGTCAACGGAAAAGCGCGCCATCCACTCCTTGAACAATGCCGAGACCACCATCGCGACGATAACGACCAGGGGCGCCCCTATCGCTACCGGTTCCCGCAACCGGTCGAAAGACGCATGCGCGAACTCCAGCCCCGTCACCACGAGCAGAATCGCAATGATAAGTGTGGCGATAGGCTCGGCGCGTCCGTGCCCGTAGGGATGGTTCACGTCGGCAGGCATGCGCGCCAGGCGGAAGCCGAACAGCACTATGACAGAGGTGACCAGGTCGCCAAGGGTGTGAAAGGCGTCGGCGGTAAGCGCGACGCTGCGTGTAATCACACCAAATGCTAACTTGGCGGCGAAGAGGATGGAGTTCCCGACGATGCTGACCCACGCCTCCAGAAAACCGTAGCGCACGCGGACGCCAATCTGGCCTACCCGCTCGTAGTCTCGAATGAACACCCGCAACAAAAGGTCAGTAATGGCCCTCATCGTTGACCTTATTGCAGAAAGGATGCCTGCCCGGAGGCAGATCCCCGACGCAACGGATGTCGCACGATGTCGGCAACAAGCCGGCGGGGTCAAACCCGTCAGTTTGTCGCCGCAGGTTGCTCCCAAACGACCTGGACCTTCCAGCCCACCATCTCGTAGAACTGCGGGATCAGGGTCTCGGCCCTGCGCTTTGCATACTGGAGGGCTTCCTCGTTGCCGGCGGCGTCCGTGACCAGTTGTTGTGCCTGCCGCATGGCCTCGTCGCGCAACTCGTCGGGGCTGCCCGGCACCCACGGTTTCCACGTCCTGCGTTCCACGTCCCAGGTCCTGGTCTTCTCGTGATCCACGCGGGGCTGCACGACCCTGGGCACAGGCAGCCTCACAGATGCCGTCTTCGCGTCGTCATCCCTGCTGACGACAGCGGCCTTGTTCATGTCCACCGCAATCAGCGCATCGCCCTTGATAAGCCACGAGCCGCGGTACTTCGGGCTCTCGCCGATCAGCACATCAGCGACGTACACCTTCGTTGTGACCAGTTCCGCAAGCTTCTGGAGTTCCGTCACCGTAGGCCCGAAGGAGGCCATTACGGTAGGCCTGTGGCTGGAGGCGTCGTGCACGAGGATGCCCGCGACAAACCCCACAACGACAGCAACTAGGACGACTATGACGATGGTAGTCTTGTTCACGGATGAAACTCCTTCAGACTGGCAGGCTCACTTGCCCCCGGGCTGGCCTTCGGCTCCGGGCCCCGTCTGGGCCTCATAGTGCGTCTCAACGCCTGACCAGCGGACCGGCGCTGGAATTCTTTGCGAGCAGGACTCGACCTTCAGCCACAGAGCCGCCAGTCCCACGATCAGCACGGCAATGAGCAGCAACGGCCATTTCACGTCAGAGAGCCTGACACCCATGTTCCTCACCTGCACTGACGCACCTGCCTCCCCCTCGCCGATATTGTCGCTCATCGGCTGGTCAAATGTCCACTTCTGCCCGCCGTTTCAGCGGGCGCCGGCCAGCCGCTCCACGGGTTCCCCGCACGGTTGCGCTCGCTAGACGGCGCCCCCCCGGGTGCCGACCTCCTTGTCGCTAATGAGGCCGCGCCCGTCGAGCTCTTTGAGGAAATGGAGCCTCCTGAGGGGGTGCCCGCCGCGCCGCAGCAGCATCGGGATGGACTGCGAAACGGTCTGGATCACCGCGTCCATGTCGCCCGTGAGGCGTCCCAGAATCCAGGCGGCCATGAAGTCCATCCCGCGCGCATCGTTCGGGCTGAAGCTGCCCGGCTTGATGGCCTGGCGCAAGAGCCGCACGACGAGGTCCTTGAATTCCTCCTCGCCGGTCACTTCCCACAGCCGGTAGAGGCCGTAGAAGCTCGACCAGTCACCGTAGCCAGTGATGAGCTTGTGCGGATGCTCGTGGGTGCCCTGCGGGTAGGGGTACTTGAACTCGCCGTACTGGCGCAACCACTTGAGGAAGAAGTTCTCGATGATGTGCTTTGCGGCCCTGACGTATTTCTCGTCCCGCGTCAGCCTGTAGGCGGCCGCCAGGTTCACCAGCGGCATGCCCGCCTCGCGGCCGTCGCAGGCCAGCACCCCGGTCTTGTTGTAGGCCCACCAGACGTTATTGTCGCCGACGCTGACGACGACGTTGCGGGCCCGCTCGTCGCCGCTCAGGTAGTAGTAGGCCAGGATACCCTCGGCCCACTGGTGGCTCGGGTACACGTTGCCGATGAAGTGCTGCCCCGTGTGCGGGATAAGTCCGCCGCGCTGGCGGGGGTCGGTGCTCCACTCGCAGAAGTCCACCTCCATGTAGTGGCGAGCAGCCTCCTTGCCGTAGTCCCACGCATACGTCTGCCCTGTGCGCAGGAAATGCTGCAGCGGGAAGAGGACCTGGCGGTCATCCTCGTTGTTTGAGCAGGATGTGCCGTCTGCGCTGACAACATCGCCAAAGTGGAACATGCCGATGGCCGGCTGGCGGTCGTAGGTGTGCCGCGCCGGGTTGCCAGCCGCCGGCACAGGCTCGATCAGGTTCTCCAGCAGCGGATACCTGGCCGGCTGATACTTGAGCAACTGATGGCAGTCCAACACCTCGCAGAAGGCCGGCCAGGCGGGATCAAACGAGATGTCCACAGGCTCGACGTAGCCGTACTCCCACCGGCCGAGCACGTCAAGCACCTCGTCCATGTCGAGCGCCCGCGGCTGTCCAGTGATCCAGAGGATGTGGCTCTTGCTGACGCCCGGGACAACGATCAGGGGGATCGCCCATTCAGGCCATATCGAGTAGACGATCACGTTCTCGTCAATGCTGATGGACTTCGGGTGGAGTTGGCGGAAGTGCTCGAAGGCGGTCACGAGCGTGAAGTTGTTGGCAGCGTCTTTCCAGCCGACGACAGGCGCCACGCCGCATAGGCCGCTGACGGCCAGGTCCGCGCGGAACCCCGAGCCCTGGCCGGGCCTCATGTGGAAGGGGTAATGCGACCAGTCCTCGCGCAGGCTGTCCGAGTTGCGGATGAACACGCTGCCGCCCGCCATGGGGTGCGAAACGGCCGGGCCTTTGTAATGGCTGGCATAGTTGTCAATGTCTCCGACGCTGCTGGCGACGACCTCCACGTTCTCTGCGATCTCCACGTCGCGGTGGAACCAGTCGTGGCCGTGGTGGCTCTGCTGCAAAAGTTTCGTAGAGCCGTCGTCCATAGTGGTTGGCATTACCAGCCGAATGGCCCTGACGGGGATTGTGCCCTCGCGGGGTTCACGGCAGTAGAGGGTGTGCTCGAGCTTCAGGTCAGGGCTGTTCGCCGAAAGCGTGAAGCGGAGGGCGAAGTCAAGGAACGTGCTGCCGTCGCGGGCGGCTTGCTTGCCCTCGGCCTTCACTGTGGCGGTCAGGCGGTTGGCGAGGGGCACGCTGACCGTGTAAGGCCCGCTCAGGCTGGCGCGATAGAGCTTGCCTCCGCTGCCGACGACCTGGAGGTCTACTGTCTGGCTGCCATCCACCAGCGCCCGGCCGTTGACGACCAGGCGGCGGATCAGCGTCCCACCCTCCCGGCTAACCGTGACCTCGCTTATGCCGTTGGAC
>CAYYNS010000135.1:0-402 GCA_964473085.1 uncultured candidatus Brocadiaceae bacterium | reverse complement strand
CGCCCAGGCTCACCAGCACATCCATCAGGAGCCACTCGATAGTGCCGTCAGGGCGACGCTGGAGCACTTCCCCTTCGCTGGGAAGCACCTTGCCCTGGGCGTCTGTGACCGAGACTCCCGACGGCTCTTTCACCGCGCCGGGCGGCAGGGGCACGCCCCGGCTGACAAGGTAAGCATCCAGCACGGCCAGCGTTTCGTTCTTGAGGTGCAGTTCGCCGCGCTTCATTTCCCCTCCTCTCAGCTTCCTGACTCCTGGGGCGGACATTACCTATAGCCCACAGGCGCGCCGGGCACAAGCGCCGGCTCGTCAGGGGCATTCGCGGACCCATACGAGCATCTCCCCTTCCCCCCGGTTGCCCCACATGCAGTATGGGACCGCCTTGAAAGTGAACGCCTTCACGC
>CAYYNS010000134.1:0-5372 GCA_964473085.1 uncultured candidatus Brocadiaceae bacterium | reverse complement strand
CTCACGCGCACGAGATGACGGACCTGGTGAGGCAGGCGCGCAGCCGGCTCAATGCGATTGGCCAGCGCAGAGGCCGCCCGTATACCTTCGCCGTCCACGTTGTGGACTCCCCGGAGCTGTCCCTCGAGCTGGGCCTGGATGTGGTGGCGTGGCTGAAGGAAGGGCTGGTGGATGTGCTCGTTGTCGGCATGGGCTACCTTCCTTACGCCCTGCGCCTGGAGGAGTGGCTCGCCCTCGGGAAGCAGTACCGGGTAGCGGTCTATCCGTCAATGAACACGAACACGTATATCACCTGGTACAAGGAGAAGCTGCGGCGGCTCTCAGCCTGGCATGAGGCAATCCGCGCAAGCTCCGCTTACTTCTGGCAGGAAGGGGCCGACGGGCTGTACATCTTCAACCTGTTCTGCCAGGAAGACAAGAATGTCGGGCCGATGCCGCGCCAGATGGTCTACGCGCCCTTGCGCGAGATCGGTGAACCGGCCGCCCTGGTGGGCAGGGACAAGCTCTATAGCATTCAGCCGGCCAGTGAGAGCGGTTTTTGCCACCACGGCTCCGCGGCCACCCCACTGCCCGTGCCGCTGGATCGCTTCGAGCGCAAGCTGCCGTTGAAAGTCGGTCCGGACCCCGATCAGCCGGACGCCCGCTTCAGGCTGAGTCTCTGGACCGCCGGGAGCACTGAGCAGGGCCGCCTGTGGGTGCGACTGAATCATACCCTCCTGCCCCAGCCGGCCCGCCAGGGCGATTGGTATCACCTGGACTTGCCTTCGGGCATTCTGCGCAAGGGCAGCAACGAGCTGAGCGTCTGGTCGGATGCCGACCTGGCCGCCAGCCGCACCCCCGTGGTGCTCCACCAGGTCTTCCTGTCGGCCCGATATGGCGAGCGGAAAGGCGGTGAGCCGTGAGCAAGTCTTACGAGGCAAGGACGCGTGAGCGCCGCGTGATGCTCAACGCGGACCACAGGACGAGCATCGCCGAAGGCTGCCGCTCGGCGTCGGCTACGGCCCAGCAAGTGCGGCAGGGGCTGGAAAGGTATGTTGACGAACTGGCTGCGGCGCGCATCAACACCTTCAGCAAGTGCCTCTTCAGCGGTTATCGGGTGCTGTTTCCGTCGAACGTGCCGGGGACGCAGGACCTGCTGCGCTCGGAGGTTGTCGAACAGCCGATGGTCAACGCGGTGCGAATGAGGGAGTTCCAGGCCCGCCTGCGGCCGCTCCTGGAGGCTGGCGAAGATCCCGTCAATGTTCAACTGCGGCGCTGTCATGATCACGGGATCGAGTTCCTGGCGTGCCTGCGGATGAACGACCGCCACCCCGGAGGCGGTCCGTTCAAGATGGAACGCGAGGAGCTCTTCCTGAGCGACCTGAAGGGGTTCGGCGAGTACCGGCGGGGATTCGATTTCACGCACCCGATTGTGCGCGACAACCTCCTGGCCATCGCAGGTGAGATCCTCCACAGATACGACGTGGACGGACTGGAGCTGGACTGGATGCGCTGGTGCGTGGTGTTTCCGGCGGCGGTTGCTCGTGAGCGTGCGCCCCTGCTGAGCGCGTTTATTGGGAGCGTGCGCGCTCTGCTGGATGAGGCGGCGCAGCGCCGCGGGCGGGATCGGCTCACCCTCAGCGTGCGCGTGCCCCAGAGCCTCCAGGAGTGCCGCGCACTGGGCTTTGACGTCGAGGCCTGGCTGGGGAGCGGGGCCGTGGATTGCCTCTGTCCCTCGGACTTCTTTTACACTGACCCTAACACACGGGTTGAGGACTTCGTCGCGCTGACGCACGGCACCCCCTGTCGAGTCTACCCCAGCGTGCACCCGGGCATTGCCAATGGCGACGATGTTGGGCTGATGAGGCCAGAGAATTACCGAGCGGCGGCGCTCAACTTCTACCGCCGCGGCGCCGCCGGGGTTTCAGGTTACAACTGGCAGTATCATTGGGCCGCCATGGAGGCCCCGCACTATCCCGGGCCGGCCGACATGTGGCCGTCCGCGCTGGGGTTCCTCGGCGCACTGCGCGATCCGGGGAGGCTCGACGGGCCTCGGCATTACCTGTTCCACGCTCTCTGGCAGACGCCGTCGCCGGCAGGGTTTGCTCATGACGACGACATCCGCCTCAGTCGCGGCGAGCCTGAGGCTTCGGGCACGTTCCGCTTCCGCGTGATGGAGCCGCAGGGCACGCTCATCTTCAAGGCTGTCGGGCTCGGTCCAGACGAAGCGCTGTCGGTCGCCGTCAACGGGAAGGCCGTGGCGCCGCAGGCCATCGTGGTGGTGGATTGCCCGCAGGGTCAATCCAAGGCACAGGGGCATCCGTGGGGTGCCTTCAGGTTACACCGGCTCAAGCTGGCGGCGCCGCTCCTGGTTGAGGGGGACAACGTCCTGGAAGCAGGGCTACGGACGTCGTCGGCAGGCCGCGGCACGGTGGAAATCCGGGAGGTTGAGTTTCTCTCCTGTTGAGTATTGCACACCCGGCTTCGGCGCCTCTCCTCTCACAGGTTGAAATGCGTGCCGGCGATGAAGCGTGTGCCGCCGAAGCCGTTGCCGTCGTCGAGGCTGTAGTAGTAAGCCGTGAAGATATGATTCGGCGCGGTTTCCACCGCCACCGGATAACCGATATCCCACGTGCTGGCGTCGTCCCGTATGACCTGTTCGGGACTCCAACTGGCCCCCTGGTCTTCGCTCAGAACAAGCCCGATGCCGAAGGGTGGTTTGCGCCGGGCAAAGAGCACGGCCAGGCGCCCGTCAGCCAGGAGCATCGGCCAGGGTGAGCGATAATGTTTGCCGCCGATCCAGTTCGACCGCATCGCCTGCGACGATTTGACGGCCCAGGGCGAATCGCCCCAGCGCACGATCGGCTTGGGCTGCGACCACGAGTATCCGCCGTCGTCGGAATAACACATCTGGATGGCGTCGCGCCAGCCGCCGATGTTCAGGCTGTAGCACTGCAGGCGGCTGGAAGGAAGCAGGATCAAGCCGGCATAGGTCGAGCGGCCGAAACCCGTAGGGTCATCGCAGACCCGGGCCAGGGGTTCCCAGCTCAATCCATGATCATCCGTGCCGTAGAGCCATACGCCCCCAACGGCAGACATCACCGCCAGGTGTGTGCCATCGGGCATTCTGGCCAATGGGTGGCCATCCTTGTGGACGGCTCCGCGGTCTGTGGGCGGGCGCAGCGGCGTTGGCACACTCTCCCAGGTGTGGCCGCGGTCCGCCGAACGGAGGCTGAAGGACAGCAGCGTCGGCGGGTCACCTTCACCGGCCCAGGTGCGGGGGAAGACAATGGCTGAGTCTGGTGAGCGAAGGTCAATGCGCTGGCGCGGCAGGCCCGGCTGACGATCGAGCTGGGTGATGAACGCCCGCTGTTCCTCGATGGGGCGCGTGTAATCGTAGACGGTGACATCGTTGCTGCGGTCCCAACTGTAGCCGCCATCGTAACTGCGCGCCAGGATCACCTGCGCGCGGCTGTGATAGCCACCCAGGTCATGCCTCACGTCCGCCGGTTCCCTGTAGGCGCACGGCGCGCGGTTGTAGAGCACGGCGATCTCGTCGCTGCCGAACTTGAAGATGCCGCCCTGCCGGGGGTGACCGCCGTAGCGGTCGCGTGCGTAGTCCACCTCGAGGTGTTCGATGTTGGAGAGCATGGCTACCTCACATTCGGTCGAAATCGTTCACGAGCCTGGCGAAACCATCCGCCCCCAGCGTCGCCAGGCCGATCTGGGAGAAGCCGCCCGGTGCGTATTCGCGGTTGCGATCTATCCCGGCGCTGCGGCCTTCATACCACAGGTAATATGTGTCGCCCACGCGGGCCAGATCGCCGACCCAGATGCCGCCGTCGTCCCACTGCCCAGGCTCGCCGCGCTGGAACACGGGGTCCGGGTGCTTCTGCCAGTGGATCAGGTCGCGCGAGCGCGCCAGGCCGAAGTGATCCGGGTAATCCCGCTGCGGCGTGCCGCCGTAGACCAGGTAGGTCCACCCGCCCTCCTGAAGCCGGCGACAGTTGCTGAGCGAGCGGCTGTCCGGCCCGGGCAGCAGCACCGGCTCGTCGCGCGTAAGCGTCCACTTCGTCACCTCCTGTGCCGTATAGTGGTAGTAGGCGTATCTGCGCTGGTAGTAATCGGCCCCCGGCTCCATCTCGCGGATCCCCAGCGCCTCCCAGCGCCCACTACGGCGCCCGATGCAGCACAGGCTCAGCAAGGCGGGATCGTCGCCGATCAGCGGCGTGGTTTGCACGCGGCGGAAGTTTAGCCCATCGCGCGAGGTCGCCAGCCCCGGCCGCTTGATCCAGACCGGCGCCCTGTGGAAGACGCCGTCGGCGGGCAGCGACTCCAGCGGCGGGTTCGCCGTGCCTACGTAGAAAAGGTAGATGGTGCCCTCGTGCTCGATGACGAAGGGATCAATGGGCCCGACGCCGTCGAAATCGTCGGGCGCTCCGTGGGTGAAGATTGGATTATACGGGCAGTCCTGCCAGGTCTTGCCGTCGAAGTCCCGCAGCGGGCAGGTCGCCAGGCCGATGGCCTCGTGACCCAGGTAGCCCTGCCACCAGACGCCGACCCCTGCTCGATAATACAGGTACGCGGTATCGCCGCGAATCAGCAGGCTGCAGTTGGCCACCCGACTGTGGCGCCATGTGCCCGCAATCACGGGCAGGATCGGGTTGTCGCCGTCACGCATCCACATAATGGCAGCCATGTGATCCTCCCTTTCGCCACCGTCTCATTCGGACCAGTAGGGATACAGGAACCCGCGCGAGGTCTTGATAGAGGCTCTAAGTCTACCAGCATCCCGGGATATTGCCAGCTCTTGTGCATGGGCCGCCTCATCAGGCGGCATCCTGGTCCGATGCATCCACAACCCCACCGCATGGCGCGGGGAGCGGGCTGAGGGAGTTTCCCTTCACCTGCCGCCGAACAGCCCGATGACCACAAGCCCTATCACAATAAGTGCGGAGGCCACCACGCGCACGCCAAACCCGCGTTCGCGAAACATGGCGAACGCCACTGCCACGCCCAGCACAATGCTGAACTGCCGAAAGGCGACAATGTAGCTTGCCCTCGGTTCGAGTTGGTAGGCCCACAGGACCAGCCAGTAGGCGCCGCAGTTCATGATCATGGCCCAAAACGGCTGGCGCCAACCCACATCCTCGTATGCCTGCGCCCTGCGCAGAAACAGCAGCCAGGCGCACGCATAGGCGCAGAACGCAACTGCAAAGAACAGGTAGGCGTATCGCGCCGCAGTTGCGGGCCCCTTCTCGACGATGTCCGCCGCCGCCTTGTCCAGCAGCGAATAGCCGGCCGTCCCCAGGGCGGTCAGGACCATCCAGAGTGTGCCGCGATTCAGGTAATGCCGATGCGTAATCTCGAGGAACGAATGCAGGGGCGAAAGC
>CAYYNS010000133.1:0-5383 GCA_964473085.1 uncultured candidatus Brocadiaceae bacterium | reverse complement strand
GGTTGACCAGGTGGGAGAGGGCGGCAATCTCTTTGAGCGCCGGGCAGTCTGACAGGACCAGGCGGAGGAGGGACTTCATGCGGGAAAGCGGCTGAACTGTCGTAAGCCTGGCGCACCAGGACAGATGCAGGAACGTTAGCGGGAGGCCCAGGCCGCAGACCCATTCGAGGTCTTCGTCCGACAGGCCACTGCACTCCAGGGCACGCAGCGCTGGCAGGAGTTCCAGAACGTCGAGGTCTTCCGGATTGGGGATCTTGGCGGTGCGGACGGCTGCGCGTTCCTGTTCGGACGAGCGGCGCAACCAGCGCTCGGTGGCCGGGTTCGAAAAATCCAGCCCGACACAGTGCTTCTCCTCGCCCAAAAGGAGCCTGCCATTGTAGAGCCAGAACCTGAGGCTCTGCTTGTCCCTGCCCAGGTGGACCCAATACCAGGCGGAGTGGCCGAGGCTGAGCTCCAGCACCCTCACGTCGGCCGTGGCGTGTTCGACCTCATGGAACCCCTCTTCCACCTCGCCTCTCCCGTTCCGACAGAACAAGCTCTGGGCAACGACGGCCCATACAATAAACAGATTCTCCTCTGCCCCTAGCGCTCTACCTGTATTGTGCCGACCCAATAGCAGGTGTGTCAAGGGTCACTATGCAAACGGCGTTCCTGTTTTGGCTTAGGACACCTTCCGGCTTGCAGGGCGCGGCTTTGCAACGCCTGCGCGGCCCTGATAGAATCTGGGCCTTGCCGGCGCAGGACATGGTTTTTTCGATGCGCGGCCGGCCTTCAGCGAGAGGATTGTCCTCTGTGCGACCCGGCGTTTGGACAAACCGGGGAGCACGGCGGGAGCGTGGCTCGACCCGAGGGGCCGGCAGCTCCCGGAAATGACAACACGTCTTACGCTCACGCACCGGCTGTCGAACCTGGAGGAGACCGGTGAAGATCACCGATGTGCGCAGTAGCACCGATCTGCGGGAGTTCATGACCACGCCCACAGACGGGCTGGTCAGGATGATGAAGGCGCTCACCGGCGACATCGTCGTGCTGGGGGGCGGCGGCAAGGTCGGCCCGGAGCTGGCCGAGACGATCGTGCGTGCAGACCGGCAGGCTAACGCCCGGCGGACGGTGTACGTGGCGGACATGTTCCCCGACTCCCGGGGAGCCGAGCATTTGCAAGAACTCGGCTGTCAGGTGATCAGGGGCGACCTGACCGACCGAGCCTTCCTTGCTTCGCTGCCTGAGGCACCCCACGTCATCTTCATGGTAGGGCTGAAGTTCGGATCGTCGAGGGACTGGCGGGCCGCGTTCCACATCAACGCCATCCTGCCGTACCTTGTTGGCGAACGGTTCACCAGGGCGAACATCGTGGCATTCACGAGCGCCAATCCTTATCCCCACACCCCGATCGAGTCTGGCGGGTCAAAGGAGACAGATGAGCTGGCACCTGAAGGAGTCTATGGCTGGGGGATAGTGGCGCGGGAGTGCGCCTTCGCCACCACGCAACTGAAGAGCGCCGGGCAGAAGGTCGCCTTCTACCGGCTCGCCTACGCCCAGCACCTGTGCTATGGGGTGCTTGTTGATCTGGCACGAATGGTCAAGAACGGCGAGACGATCTCGCTCGCCATGCCGGCAGTGAACCTCATCTCGCAGCGCGATGCCATTGATGCAGCCATCCGCCTCCTGAGCAGGTGCGCCAACCCGGCGTTTGTCCTGAACGTTGCCGGGCCTGCAGTGAGGGTGCGTGAGATATGCGAGAAGCTGGGCCGCCACATGCGAAAACAACCCGTCTTCGCGAACGATGAGGGCCAGACGGCCCTCCTGGCAAGCGACGCACTCTGCCGCAGGCTGTTCGGGGAGTACCGCGACGGCGTGGACGAGATGATCGAGGCCGCAGCGAAGTGGGTGATGGCGGGCGGAGAGTACTGGGACAAGCCGACGCTGTTCGGACGTGTACGGCACGAGTATTGACGGATCTGCGCGAGCGGCTCAGCCCTGGGCGGCCTTCAGATGTGCTGCGGCGGGGCTGGGCTATAGTCTTGCGGCAATCGGGTGGTCTGTCCAACCGCTGCAGGCTGCAAAGCACCGCGTCCGCAACGAGAACCCAGCCGATGAGCACTCCAGGGACGGATCGGCCGCCTGCCTCTGCTTCCCGCCGCGTGGCCATAGTCGGCTGCGGCGGGTGGGGCACTGCCCTGGCTATCCTTCTGAGTGCCAGGGGCTACAGCATCACTGTCTGGGGTGTTGACCGGGCCTACGTGGAACAGATGCAGCGCACCCGGCTCAACCCCGTCTATCTGCCCGGCCTGACGATCCCTGCCTCGGTTGCGCTGACCAGCGACATGGGCCAGTGCGTGCCCGAGAGCGAGATTGTCATCGTTGCCACCCCCACCCTCTACATGCGTGCCGTGTGCGAGCGGCTCGCGCCGCACGTGCGCCCTGAGCACCTCCTGGTCAACGTGGCAAAAGGCATCGAGGAGGGCACACTGCTCACTGGCAGCCAGATCATCGCTGATGTCTGTGGGCCGGATGTCGGCATTGCGGGGCTCTACGGGCCCAGTCACGCCGAGGAAGTCGCACGGGGCATGCCAGCGACAGTGGTTGCGACAAGCCGCCGCCAGGAACTGGCGCGCCAGGTGCAGGAAGCCTTCATGTGCGCGACGCTGCGTGTCTACACAAACACCGACGTTGTCGGGGTGGAACTGGGAGCGGCGCTAAAGAACGTGATTGCCATCGCAGCAGGCGTATGTGACGGTCTTGGCTTCGGGGACAACGCCAAGAGCGCCCTCATGACGCGCGGGCTTGCTGAAATCAAGCGGCTCGGGGTAGCGATGGGAGCGCGCCCTGCGACATTCGCGGGGCTCACGGGGCTGGGCGACCTGATCACCACGTGCATCAGCCCCTACGGTCGCAACCGCGCTGTGGGCATGCGGATCGGCCGGGGGGAAAAACTCCAGGACATTCTGGCAGACATGCAGCAGGTGGCTGAAGGCGTGCGCACGACACGCTCCGCCTGCGAGCTCGCTACGCGCCATCGTGTGGAGATGCCCATCACGCGCGAGGTCCACGCCGTGCTATTCGAAGGAAAGGACCCGCGCACGGCCGTCCGAGACCTGATGCTCAGGGCCCCCCGGGCGGAGCTGGACGAGGTCCCGTGAGGGCCTGTTCGCCTCGCGGAGGGCAGGATGAACCTGCGCCCTGCAACTGCCGACGCCAGAACCCACTGCAAGCCCACTCACGGCTGAACAGCGGAGGATCCCCCATGCCCAAGGACTTCGTGATCACGGTGATATCAATTGACCGGGTCGGCATCGTCGCCGGTCTGTCCGAGGCAGCCCTGGAACTTGGCGGCAACATTGATGCACTCAGCCAGACGGTCGTCAGGGGCTACTTTACCGTCATCGCTACCACCCGCTTCGACAAGGACATGGATGCCGAAACCATAAAAGGAGCCGTCCAGGCCAAAGGGGCGCCCGGCGAGCTGAGCGTCGTGGTCAGGGAACGCGACCTGAGCGCTGGCCGCCCGGTGATCAAGGACGCGGAGACGTTCATCCTCACCACCACAGGCCCGGATCGCAAGGGCATCATCTACCGGATCACCTCTTACCTGGCGAGCCGCGGCATCAACATCGCAGACCTTTATGCTACGGTCGAGGGGACGGGCTTCTTGCTCATCGCGCAGCTCGAGGTGCCGGTGGGCCTCGATGTTGAGCGCATGCAGATGGACGTCCAGGACCTGTGGCCGGAGGGTGACGTGAAGGTGACCCTGCAGCATCAGAATGTCTTCCTTGCTACAAGCCACGTTGACTTCCGTCAGACATCTCCAGGCAAACGCTGAACGAGGCGGGCAATGCTCAGAACCGAGGACATCATGGCGACGCTGCGCATGTTCCAGGAAGAACACCTGGACGTGCGCACCGTCACGCTGGGCGTCAACTTGCTGGACTGCGCGGACCCCGACGTGGGCCGCCTCTGCCGAAAGGTCGGCCTGAAGATCCGCAGCAGGGCAGGCAACCTCGTGCGGGTGTGCGAGGCGTTGGCAAGCAAATACGGCATCCCCATCGTCAACAGGAGGCTTGCCGTGACGCCTGTGAGTGCAATTGCAGCGGGCGGCGCCGAAGAGGCCTTCTGCCAGATCGCCCGCGCCCTGGACGAGGCGGCCCGCGAGGTGGGCGTTGACCTTGTGGGCGGCTTCAGCGCTCTGGTCCAAAAAGGCAGCACGCCCGCCGAGGAGGCCCTCATCGCAGCCATCCCCCGCGCCCTGACTCAGACGGAACGCGTCTGCTCCTGCGTCAACGTCGCCAGCACCGCCGCCGGCATCAACGTGGACGCGATCAACCTGGTAGCCGACAGGATCGTGGAGCTGGCCCACCTCACGGCAGACCGCGACGGCTTGGGATGTGCAAAGCTCAGCGTGTTCGCCAACATCCCCGACGACAACCCGTTCATGGCCGGCGCCATCCTGGGCTTCGGCGAGCCGGACTGTGTCGTGAACATCGGCGTGAGCGGCCCGGGCGTTGTCAAGCGCGCTGTCGAGATGCTCCTTGCCGCGGAAGGCGAAGCAGCAGACCTGGGAGAGGTGGCTGAGCAGATCAAGAAGACCTCCTTCCGCGTCACGCGTGTCGGGGAACTGATCGGCCGGGAGGTGGCTGCCCAGCTCGACGTCAAGTTCGGCATTGTGGACCTGTCCCTTGCCCCCACCCCCCGCGTGGGCGACAGCGTCGGCGAGATCCTTCAGGCCATGGGCATCACCAGGATCGGCTGCCCGGGCTCCACGGCCGCCCTCGCATTGCTCAACGACGCGGTCAAAAAAGGCGGCCTGTTCGCCTCATCCTCGGTCGGCGGCCTGAGCGGTGCCTTCATCCCGGTCAGCGAAGACCTGGCGCTCGCCGAGGCAGCCCGCAGGGGACACCTCAGCCTGGAAAAACTTGAAGCCATGACCAGCGTCTGCTCGGTGGGGCTCGACATGGTCGTTGTGCCGGGCGATACGGACGCCGCAACCATCGCGGCGCTCATAGCAGACGAGGTCGCCATCGGCGTGGTAAACCGCAAGACCACCAGCGTGCGGATAATCCCCGCTCCCGGCAAGAAGGCCGGGGACAGGGTCGCGTTGGGAGGCCTGTTTGGCGAAAGCACAGTGATGCCCGTGCGCGGCGCAGGGGCCGCCCGGGCATTCCTCGCCCACGGAGGCCGAATCCCAGCCCCCTTGCAGTCGCTCAACAACTGATCCTATCTTGCCCCGTCAACGACGTCTGCGCCCGTCGGCTCGATAGCTTCAGCCGCCGGCGAGTAACCGCACGTGACGGCCCAGGTGAGCCGCGAGCATGGCGTAGTAAACCTCCTCGTGCTCGCGCAGCCTCTGCATTATGCGCGAGCCGAGGCGCATCCGGCCCTCGGCCGT
>CAYYNS010000132.1:0-5412 GCA_964473085.1 uncultured candidatus Brocadiaceae bacterium | reverse complement strand
GAAGAGATCGCCGAGACCCTTGCCCTGCTGCGCTCGGTGGACGACCCCCTGAGCCAGACCTCCACCGTGGCAGCACTGCGCAGCTCGTATTTCGGCATCAGCGACGAAGAGCTCTTCCGCTACCACGAAGAGGGCGGAAGGTGGAACTACCTGCTGACCCCCGTGCGCACAGGACCGGTGGGGAAGGCCATGACGCTGCTGGCCGACTGGCACGCGCGCCGCAACGGCATCCCGCCGCAGGCCCTGCTGCGCGAAATCCTGGACACCACAAAAGCGCTCGAGGCCTTCATGCTCAAGCCCACTGGCCAGCAGCGCGCCGCGAACGTGCAGAAGCTCCTCGGCCAGCTCCGCTCACTCTGGAACGCCTCGGCCGGCACCTTCGGCAGCATCGTTGACTACCTCGCCGGCCTGGAAGGACGCGAGGAGGCAGAGGAGGAGTCCAGCATCGTCGAACCCGGTGACGACTTCGTCTCGCTGATGAGCATTCACAAGGCCAAGGGGCTCCAGTTCGACGCTGTCCTTCTGCCCGACCTCTCGCGCAGCTTCCTCAAAGACATCCCCCCGCTGCTGATAGACAGGCAGACGCACACGATCGCCGTCGGCCTTCAGAAGGAGGTGTGTTCGAGCGTATACGGGGAGCTGGCGGCCCAGGAGCTGGGCAACCGGCTTGCGGAACAGGCCAGGCTCCTCTACGTGGCAGCCACGCGGGCCAGGCGCCTGCTGGTGCTGCCCCTTTACTGGCAGGACGAAAAGGACGTGCCCAACTCCATGCTGGCGTTCCTGGTGGGCACGGGACTTTTCCCAGCGCCCGACAGCGTGCCGTTCGGCCAGTGTCGCGGCGGCATCTTTTACTGGGACACCTCAGCATGGAAGGACCAGGTCAGCATCCAGCCAGAGCCACGCCCCGCGCCGGCACGGGACGAAACCGTCGCGGTCGAGCACATGCTGGCCGAGCGCAGGCGATGGATGAGCGAGCACGAGCACGCCGTGCGGCGCGCCTCTTGCGGCGAGCGCATCATCCTGCCCAGCACGCTCGTGGAGGAAGCCCCCGCTGAACCTGCTGTAGGGCCCGCCGTACGGCGGGCGGCGCTGGGCTCAGCCTCGGGCGCCGAGATCGGAGCCCTTTTGCACGAGGTCATGAAGGAACTGCCCCTCAAAAGCGCCCTCCCCGCAGAAGAGCTTGTGCAGCTCGCCGAAGGCCTGGCGGGCATGGCGGCTGCCATAATGGGCATGAGCGAGCCCGCAGCAAGGGAAGCCGCCTCGCTGGCCGCCCAAGCCTGCTCGCACGCGGAGTTCCGACAGCTCATCGAAAGGGCCGACACGGTCCAGCAGGAGGTACCCTTTGCCGTGCCGCTCGGCAGCCTGACCGGCCTTGAGGGAACGGAAGGGCTGCTGGAAGGCAGCGTGGACCTGCTCCTGAGCGGGCCCGGCGGGACAATCGCGCTCGACTACAAGACCGACAGGGTCGAGGCTCGGAGCGTGGAGGAGGCCGCAGAGCGCTACTGGCCACAGCTTGCCCTCTACGGACTTGCTGCACAGGCCTGTGGGCGGGCGCGCGGCAGCACGGAGCTGGTGCTGTTCTTCGTGCGCGCTCGGCGGCTCTGCCGCAGGCCGCTCGACAGCAGCCTCGCCGCGCAGATCAAGGAGCGCCTGAAAGCGGCGCTCACGATCTGAGGCCGGCTCACTGCCAGTTTTCCTCCGCGATTTGGGCTAGCTGCGGGTTGACAAAGCCCGGCAATAGCGATAAAGTCATTGCGAACCTGACAGCGGGCGCCCAAAAAGCATTGTTCATCATGGCCTCCCTCCCGGCGAGTCGGGGCAGCCAGGGCGCTCACACTACGGAGGAACAACAGCAAATGGCCGCGGCAAGACGCAGCACTGGGTCGGGAGTGGTGGTCGCGCTGGTCATTTTCATCGTGTTGGCCTTCGTCGGCATCGGCGCGGGCATCTACCTGTTCCAGCAATACGCCATCCTGAAGGAGGCCGTCAGGGAGAACCAGCTCGCCTTCGAAAGCAACATCGCCACCGTGTTTAAGGATCAGAAGTGGGACCTCGGCCGCGAGATCGGGGCAGAATACGGCCTGCACTACGACGAGCAGGCTTTCCGGGACGTGGCCGGCAAACTCGAGCTGGCCGCAGAGCAGGAGGCCATGGTGCCGCTGCTGGGCTGGAAGAACTCCGGCGAGGTCAAGGGCGCCCTGCAGCTTTCAGCGGCGCAGGCCGAGCAGCCCGAGGCTTACGCCACGGTCGCCGGATTGCTCGGCTTCTATGAGGAACGATACAAGGCCCTCACCGAGCGTGCCAGGAGCCTGGAGCAGCAGGTGGCAAACCAGCAACAGATCACCCAGGACAAGGCCGCCGAGCTCGCCAAGGTGCAAAGCAACCTCATGCAGCAAATCAACAACGCCACCACAGACTATAAGAACGCCCTTGCACAGCACCGCAAAGAGTTCGCCGACGTGAAACAGATGTACGAGCGGGCGCGCGACGAACTGAAGCAGTCGCGCGACGACTACCAAAAGGCACAGCAGCGCTGGGAGGCCATGCTCGGCGAGGTGCGAAAAGAAGCGGACGGCTGGAAGGAACTCTACCAGAACGTCATCCGGGGAATAAAGGTGGAGGAGGTGGGCCTGAAGGCAGCCGGCAAGGTGCTTGAGGTCGAGCCGCTCCACGAACTGGTCGTGCTGGAAGGCGGAGACGACGCGGGCCGCAAGGTCAACCAGAAGTTCGTCGTTTACGCTGAAGCCCCCGGCGGCGTGCGCACACGCAAGGCTGAGGTCCATATCAGCAAGGTGGAGAAGACGACCTGCCTGGCGACCATATTCAACCAGGCGCAGCAGATACTGAGGGGCGACCAGTTCGTCAGCAACGAGGTCTGGGAGAAGCTCTACCCGCCTGCGCGGGTGGCAGAAGCCCCGAAGCCCGCACCGGCGCCGACGGAAGCTGCGCCCCCAAAGGTGACCGCGCCGCCACCGGAGGTGCCCAAACCCGTGCCGGCTCCTCCTGTCCCCGCTCCCGAAGAGACCAAGAAGGAAGAGGAAAAGCCTGAGGAAGAAGCCCCGAAGGAAGAAGAGTTCATCTTCGAGTTCTAGCCCCCTGGCCACTCGTCGCAGCGACGGGCAGGCGGCGGGCCGGAAGGGGCGGGGCTCCCCGGGTCGGCCAAGCCCGAACGACTGGTATTTCCCGGCACTTACCCCTTCCGCGCAAGGATGACAAGAGCCGGCAGCTTCCCGGTGGTGTAACTGGCAACACCGCAGGTTTTGGTCCTGCTATTCCAGGTTCGAATCCTGGCCGGGAAGCCACTTTTTGCGGCGGCACCGACATGCGTTATCACGTCTACGTACTGGCCAATGCCCAGTGGGCCACCTATGTTGGCCAGACAAACGATCTGGAAGGCCGCATTGCACAACACAACGATCCTGCCTGTAAGCTCTCCACTCACACGAAGCGGCGCAAGGGCCCGTGGCGGCTGCTGTACTGCAAGACCTGCCAGAGTCGTTCCGAAGCAATCAAAAGAGAGAGGCAGCTTAAGACTGGCGCTGGACGCCGCTTCATTCACGAGCTTCTGGGCAAGCCCGGTTCTTGACAGCTGCGGCAGCCGCATCCAGGTTCGATTCGCCGTACGGCGAACTGGCCGGGAAGCCACGGTTCTTTTCTCCAACCGGACATTGCCCGCCGCCTAGCCGACGGCCCGCGCGCCTACGGATCTCCCACTCGGCGCAGCCACTCTCTCCCACCGCCTGCGCACATTACGCCTTGGCAGGCGGCGACTGACTGGTCATCGAGGATCGGGCGCGTGCCTGACGACATGTTGTCGCAAGGGCGTCTCAGTTCGGCCGCCGCCGGTGCCGGCGCGCCGGCTGAACAGCCGGCGCAGCGGTCGCCTTGCGGGGCAGGGCGGCGCGGAAGCTGTAAAGGTGGGCATCGCGGAGCTGAAAGGCCAGGCGGATCTGCCTGCCGGCCAGCAGGCGGGCCGTCTTGCCGTCTTTCCAGGCAACGGCCGCACAGGAGTCTGCCGCGAACACCGTGTTGGTGACGATGGGCTGGCAGTCCTGCCAGGTGAATCCGCGTAGCGGCCGGTTGGAGGCGTCTCGCACCTCCACCCGGACCTCGCCGGAGCAGAAGGCGGGGTGCGCGGCGAGATTCCGGCGCGGGTCCGCATTGACGTAAAGGTCGCCTGAGGGCCACAGCATCGGCCGTGTGACGACCCTCCCCTCGCGCTCGGCGGCCTGCAGCGAGGCAAACCCGTCAATCCGCAGAAACGCCAGCCCGATGGCCCCGTGGTTCGACGGATAGGGGGACCCATGCGCGCCGCTTCGGCCAGAGTAGTAGAACCAGAGCCGGTTGCCGTGGCGTATCGGCGCGTTGGTCGGCAGGTTGACCCACGTGTCGTCCCAGCGGCGCTCGGGCGACGGGGTGAGGAAAGCCGGGCGCTTCGCAGCGCGCTCCCACTTCCGCCCGCCATCGTGGCTCCAGACCAGCTCCGTGTCCATCCGGTCCGGCGACATGTACATGCGCTCCAGCCCGCCCAGCGTGAGGCTCTCGTACGGGAACGCCACCAGCGAGTAGTACTCCATGTTGAGCGGGTCTTCGGGGTCGCGCTCCAGCACGAGCTCTTCCTTGGTCCAGCGACGGAGGTCCTTGCTCTCGGTGCGCCACACGCTGCGCCCGTTGCGGAGCATGCCGCGCTCCAGGCTCCGCCCGCGTCCCCAGAGCACGTACTTGCCGTCGAGCTTCGCCGAGCACGCGTTGAAGCGGTCAATCCATTTCGGCAGCACCAGCCCCGGCGAGCGGTCCCAGTGGATGCCGTCCTTGGAGCGCGCCGCATAGATGCCCCAGCCGCGTGCGGCACCGTGCTCCTGGGCCCAGTCCCTGGGAGTCGCCTCCCAGAACAACGCCTTCAGCGGCCACTCGGCATCATCAGGGTCGTCAATCACAGTGATGTTGTCAATGTAGCGCGGATGCAGGGCGTCAACGACGACGTTGTTCTTCTTATTGCCCATGCACTCGCACACGCCGAGCTGCGGCTTCTCCCACACCACGCCGTCGTCGCTCTCCGCGTAGTGGACGCGCCGCAGCGGCTGGTCCGTGTAGGCGCCGTACCACATGCGGAACTTGCCGCGCCAGTGCAGCACCGTGCCGTACATCGCCAGGGCGCCGCGCTCCCACGGATGCTCGCAGGTCAGCACCGGGTCGGGGAACCTGCGGGGCTGATGCCACTGGCGCGAGATGAACTGCGCCTCCTCGATCCAGCAGTCGTCCAGAAACAACTGGGCCTGCGTCAGCTCGGGCTTCTTTTTCATCTTCGGACTCGGCTCCAAACCGCACGAGGGCGGAAAAGAAGGTGTTCGACTCCCAAGAGGTGGACAGCACGGAACAGGCATCCATTTTTGCCAGGCCGAGGGACAATGT
>CAYYNS010000131.1:0-5429 GCA_964473085.1 uncultured candidatus Brocadiaceae bacterium | reverse complement strand
GGCCTCGGCCTCGGAGTAGAGCTTGCGCGCCTCTTCGAAGTTGCACTGGCAGGCCTGGATGTCGCCGAGGCGGATGAGGGCCACGCGGGAGCGGACGGGGTCCACGCCTGGCAGGTCGCGCCTGAGCGATTCGTAGGCAGCGCGTGCGCGGTCGAGATCATTTGCGTAATAGAAATAGAGGTCGGCCAATAGGAAGCGGACATTGAACCGCCGCGCCTGGTCATCCTCAGCGCACTGCCGGAGCGCGAGGTTGAAGCAGTCCTCGGCGACCTGCCAGTCGCCGAGCGGGTCGAGGCAGTACTGGCCGAGGTCTATCGCGACGTCGTAGACCTGGAGGGGCTGCAGTTCGGCCCGCCGCCTGTCGAGTTCTGTGCAGGTCTCAAAGAGCTTGGCGCGCTGCTCGACGTCGCGCAGGAACTCCCGGAAGGCCAGCAGGTGCGCCGTGGGCAGGCGCGCCACCTGATAGTCCTTCGTGAACTCCCAGAACTTGTCCTTCTTCCAGCGCTCGAAGTCGAGGTCGTGCCAGATCGGGCGCACGTTGAGGTTCACGCTGAAGGTGTCGCGCACCCCGCTGCTAGAGGTGACAGACAACTTGACCTCGTAGGTCCCGGGCGAAAGGAAAGCGTGCACCGAGCCCGGGTCGGCACTGGTCTGGCCGTCGCCAAATTCCCATTTGTACTCGCGGACTGTGCCGTCCTCGATCGTGCTGAGCGTGTCGAACCTGACTGCCACGAGCTGCGCGGCGCCGCTTTCCAGGTAGTGTAGGGGCGTCGCGGCGAAATCGGCGCAGACGGGCTGGCGCGCGTGCTGGCAGAACTTCACTGTCGCCGCCGGCACAGAAGAGAAGGCCGCTCCAGGGATGACCTGGTAGCGGTAGCCCTGCACGCCGGGGCGGATGATCGCCATCTCGGCCCCAGGCAGCACCCACGAGACACCACAGCGTTTCGGCCCGCCGAATGAAAAGGCGACGTAGCGGAAGGCGTGCGGGCCGGCGCTCAGGTTCTTCTGGCCGCCGTGCTCGCCGTAGAGGCCTTCACTGATGTTGTGCCCCTTGCCGGGCCACTCCGCGACCAGTTCCCCGTCAATCAGGAGGAACGAGGCGTCGTCGCTGACGACGGCGAATCGGTAGAGGCCGTCGCTGGGGCAGTTGAGGTAGCCCTCGTAGATGCTGATGTAGTCCGACTGTGGGCCGAACGGGTTATGGGCGTCGAAGACCTGGCCCCAGAAATCCCGCAGGTAGACGGTCTTGGCGCGGCCGAGCGTCTCCAGGGCGGCCTTCCAGCTCGATACGTCTGCGTTCTCCGGTATGGCGCGCGTCTCGAGCGTAAGCCCGCACCTCGGGAAGGACGGGGTGAGGCCGCCAGCGCGCGGGTTGCCGAAGTAAACGCTGTAGAGGCCCTGGACGGGCTGTCCTTCGGGGGTGCGGCCCTGGCTGAATATCAGAAGGTGCCGACCCTCGGGCGTTGAGTGGAGGATGCCGAAGGGCACAGGCTTGCCGGTCGGGTCCGCCACGCGGAGGTCCTCGCCGTCAGGCCGGGCGCGGCTGCCGGTGAGGATCCAGACGCGGAAGGCGCCCGGGCCCTCGGCAGGGACCTCAAGGACCTTGCGGTACGCCCACGCGGCATCGGGCCAGTCGCGCCGGACCTGTGCCTGAGCGGCTGAGACGGCGATCAGCAGCGCGGTTGCTGCCAGGAGGTGGCGTATTCGTGTCATGGGCTGAATCGTGGCTCTGTGAGGGCGCGGGCTGACCTCCGCAGCCCGCGAGCCTGCGGGGGCTAGAACACCGGGAACCCGCCTTCCATCCGCTTGGGCGGGACAGTCTCCTGTTGCTTCGGTTCCTGCTGGCTGCCCGGCGAATTCTGGATTCCTTCGTAGCCGATGATCTCGAGCCTGACGTTGTCGAAGTAGTAGTTTCCTGGCGGCCAGGAGGCGTAGAGTTCGACGCGGAGCCACTCAGGCTGGATGGGCCTGCCCTTGTAGGTGGACTTGGAACGTGCCGGGTGGAAGACGCGCGAGAACCTGCGCCACTCGCCAGAGCATCCATAAAGCGTGGCCTCGGCGCGGTAGGCGTTGCGCTTGAGCACCTGAACGCCCTGGTCGGTCTTGCGGGTCTGGTCAATGAAGCCCTTGACGAAGACCTTGGGCGTGCCCGCGTCGGTGCGGGCGTCGAGGCTCAGGCGATAGATCGCGCCCGGCTCGATGCCGACGAAGGCGCTGCGGTAGTGGATGCCGTGCAGGCCGGCCACTGTGTCGTAGTAGGGGGGCGTGGTGGGCGCACGTAGCGGCGGGGGCGGCATGGGATTCGAGGACAGGCCCTGCGGCTCGCCACCTGCGCGCTTGGTCGCCTCGCGCACGATCAGGATCACCTTGTCGTTCCACTCGACCCACTGCTTATCGAGCACGTCGGTGCAGCAGCGGACGCACCGCTCGCCGTCCGTGCCGCCCTTGGCCCAGAAGGTGCCGAGGTTGTCCACGGGGTCCCATGCGTAGGGCCAGTAACGGCCGGCCTCGAAGCTGGGGTTCTGGAGCAGGTTGCTGCTGAGGGCCTTCCACTGGAGTGCCTCCTCGGCGCCGGGGGCGAGGGGGACGTCGGATTTGACTGGCTCGGCCAGCTTTTCGGGCGGCACAATGCGCGGGCCGGCTTTCTGCTGCGGCGCAACGGGCGCCTGTTGCTTCTGTTCAGCGGGCGCGGCAGACTCACCCGGCGGCTGGGGCTCGTCGGCGCGCACGCCCCAGGCGAGCAGCGCCAGGAGGGCCAACACTATCGGTGCTGGGCGAGGGCGCGGTGTCATGTGCTGGGGGGCAGGCGGTTATCGCGTGCCGGTCTCCGAGAGGGCGCGGAAGTAGTTGTCAACCAGCTCGCGGTATTCGCGCGGCACCTCCTCGCGCAGGGCTGCCGCTATCTCCTCGCGCAGCTCCTCTGGCAGCAGGGCGGAGCGGTCGCGCGTGAGCTGCTTCTGCTTGTCTACCAGGTCTTTGAGCTCCCGGAGGTTGGTGAGCACGGCCTTGTGCTCCCTGGCGGCGGTCGGGATGAAGGTGCCTTCCTGAAGCTGTTTTTGGATCTGTTCCATCATCGAGATGGTGTCGGGGAGCTGGCCGCGTGGATAGCGGTATTTCTCGAGGCCGAAGTCAATGCGGCGGGCCTGGTCAATGAGCTGCTGTTGCATGTTGGCGAGACGTTTGAGGGCCTGCTGGGCTGCGGGCGGCAGGGGCCCCTGGAAGCCTTCCTGGCCCCAGCCGCTTACCTTGCCGCCGCCGGTCGAGCCGGTGGGCGGCTCGGCCGAGGTGTCCTTCACGACGCCGGCCTCGAAGGGGTCGGGGGTCAGGCGCGTGGGCGTGTTGCGGCCGCCCTTGCCGGTGGCGGTCTCCTCGACGTGCTGGCCGCTGGATTTGCCCGTGCGGCCTTCGCCGGAGCGGCCGCCCACCTCGTGGGCGTCTGGCAGGCGGTTGCCGGTCACGCCCTTGGCCGTCATGTTGCTGAAAGGCCCGTCCATCGTGTCCCATCCGATGCCCTCATCGGCGCTGCCGAGCCAGCCGCTGGTGGCGTCCTGGGCTTCTTCGACCAGGTCCTGTTCTTCTTCCAGCAGGTCGCCGATCAGGTCTTCAAGCTCGTCGGGCAGGTCAGCGAGCGGCACGTCCAGGTCGTGGTCAGGCTCTTCGACCTTCCAGGCTTCGCGGTCGGGGGCGTCCATGAGCCACTTCTCGATGTTTTCCTTGATGGTCTGCGCCTTGGCGCTGGCGCCTTCCTCAGCGGCGCAGGCTATTTCGGTTGCCTTGCGGCTGGCAGCGTTGGCGGCCTTGAGCACCGCGCTATAGACCTCCAGGTGCTCCTTCGCCATCGAGCCGAGGGAGAAGTCCTGTGGGGCGACCTTGCTGAGGTCGGTAGCAGTTTCCTGGAAGTACTTCGCCCACTTCAGCTCGGTCTGGACGATCTCCTCCAGCTTTTTCTGGTCCTCCTCGGTGAACTGGTCAACCGGCACGTCGCGCAGTTGCTTGGTCATCTCGACGACCTCGCGCTGCTCTTCCTGGAACTTCTTGAGCGCCTCCAGGAGGTTTTCCACGCGTTCCTTCTCGCCCCTGAGGTCTTCGGGCTTGTCGGCGAGTTGCTGTTTCGTGCCCCGCTCTTTGAGGCGCTCGGCGAAGAGGACCTTGGCATCCCGGAGCAGCTGCTGGAGGAGGTCCACGATCTCCTGCTCGGTCCCAGCGGCCCCCTGGGCGCTCTGGGGGACCTGCTCGTTGCGGGCAGCGGCCCTGAGGTCTTCGAGCTGCTCCACGGCGAGCGACATCTCGCGGGAGGCGATGCTGGCGAGGCCCTCCACCATGTCGCCCAGCTCGCTGCCGGTGTAGGTCTTCACGCCCTCGGTGGCCAGGGAGTAGATGTCTTCCTGCACCTTCACGATGGCGGTGGAACGGGCCTGGAACTGTTCCCTGGCGTCCTGGTCTTCGGCGATCTCCGCCCGCGCCTCCTGGGGCCACAGGGCGAGCTTGAGCGTGTTGTCCAGGTTGCCCTTCTGCATGGCGATGAGGCGGGCGATGAGGTTGCGCAGGCCCGCGCGTTGCTGCTGGTCGCGGGAGGATGCCTGGGCCTTGTCAATGACGGCGATCTGGTAGATTCGGCTCTTGCCGTCGCGCTCGTCGCGGCCTGGCCGGCCGTCGCTGGCACGGAAGTAGTAGCTCAGGACTTCACCCGGCTTCGCCTGTAGCTGGGCCAGGTCAATGACGGCACCCTCGCGCGTCTGCTTGGTCGCGCTGTAGGGCCACGTGCGCAGGGTGTCCCAGTTGCCGCCCGCTGCGCGCTGAACGAAGACGGCCAGGCTCCTGATGGCGAAGTCGTCTCTGACCTCGACCAGGAGCGCAACCTTGGCCTCCGGCTCAGCCGTGACGTCCTTGCCAGGCTCGACGACCTGGACGTAGGGCGGGTCGTCGGGCAGGGCGACGAGCTGGCGGGCAACGGGCTCGTTGGGGACGCCGGCCTTGTCGGTGATCGTGATACGGTACTGGCCGCTTCTCTGGATCTCGAACTCGGCGACGGCCCGCTGGGGCTCTGCCAGCCGCATCGGTAGCTGGACGCAGTCCGCCTGCCCGGGCTGCTCGCCCGGCACCAGGTAATCAATGCCCAGATGCGCCTCGCCAAGCAGCTTGTCGGCCGTCACGTCGAGCCGCACGCGCGTGCCCACCAGCGCCCGGATGTTGCCGGTCTGGCTCTCCTCCGTCTTCGAGGCCAGGCCGGTATAGTCGGGATAGATGTAGGTGATCGCGAGCTTCTGCACGGTGGGCCTGGTGCGCACGATGACGCGGAAGGTGTCGCTGTTAGCGTCGCCTGCCTTGACCCAGTAGCGGAAGTCGCGCTGGAGGCCGACCAACTTGTAGGCGAAGAAGCTCCCCTCGAACGGCATGGTCTTGCGGGCCATGCCTTCTTCGGGGTCGTC
>CAYYNS010000130.1:0-5430 GCA_964473085.1 uncultured candidatus Brocadiaceae bacterium | reverse complement strand
CACCCGCCTCGTCGCCGCCATGCAGGGCGCGATCGCGGCTGCTGCCCAGGCCGTCGAGGCCCAGCAGCGCGAGATCACGCAGGCCCTGGAACGGCTGGGCCGCACGGCGCTGGACCAGGCAAGAAAGGTCCACCAGTACGCCCGCCTGCAACGGGACGTGGACCGGCAGGCGCGCGTTTTCGATGTCATCGTTGACCGCATGAAGGAGGTTGACCTCGCCAAGGATGTCGGGGTCACGAACGTCAGTCTGGTCGAGCGTGCCTCAGTGCCACGCCTGCCGATCAAACCCAGGGTCAAGAGCGCCCTGTTCCTCGGCGCCGCCTTCGGGCTGATCCTCGGCATCGGCCTTGCATTCGGTCTGGAGCACCTCGACAGCACGGTGAAAACCCCAGAGGACGTCGAGCGGCGTCTGGGCGTGCCGTGGCTCGGCTATGTGCCCGAGATACGGGTTGACGGCGCCGGCCCGCTGCAGCTCAGCGATTGCGCCCGCCATGCCATGACGCACCCCTCAAGCCCTGCCACCGAGAGCTTCCGTTCAGTGCGCACCAACGTCTACTTCAGCGGCGAGCGGGGCGAGGTCAAGTCCCTGGTTGTGACCTCCCCGGGACCCGGTGAGGGCAAGACCGTGCTCGCAGCCAACCTCGCCGCCGCGGTGGCGCAAGATGGCAAGCGGGTGCTCCTGGTGGACGCCGACTTCCGCCGGCCTCGGCTCCACACAGCCTTCGGCTTCCAGAAGGCGCCTGGCTTGTCCAACATACTGGCGCAGGGCGTTTCGCTTCAGGACGCAGTCCATCAGCCGCGCGAGGGCTCCAACGGGGAGGCGGACAACCTGCGCATCCTCTGCGCGGGGACCAAGGTGCCTAACCCCTCCGAGCTTCTGGGGGGAGAGGCGCTGGCTGCTTTTGCCCGCCAGGTCCGCCAGCAGTACGACGTGGTCATCTACGACTGCTGTCCGACCGTGTTTGTGGCCGACGCCGCCCCTCTCGCCGGCGGGGCGGATGGGGTGATCGTCGTTCTCAAGGTTGCCCACACGAGGCGCGAGGCGGCCGAGCGAGCCAAGAAGCAACTGCTGGCAGTGAAGGCGAAGATCATCGGCGGCGTGCTCAACGGGCTCCGGCCAAAGATGCTGCGCCGCTACGGCTATCACGGCTATGACTACTACTATTACGACTACCGCCGCTACGAGGGCTACAGCGACAAGGACGAGGAGGCCGCCTGAAGGGTTGCGGGCCTGCCCGCGCCGCGCGCTGGCTGCCTGATCTGCTGACGCAATGCGCGTCCATAAATCCCTTTCTGCGCTGACGGCGGTCAGCATCGCCGGTGCGCTGGTTTTTGCCCCGCTGGCTTTCGGCGCCGTGGAGCCCTGGGCGTACTCCACGCTTGCTCTGTTCGCCTACACCGCCCTTGCGCTTGCTGCCGCCGCTGCGATCTTTGGGCGAGAGCCGAGGAAGCCGGCATCGTTGGTCCTGGTGCCGGCCGTGCTGGCCGTTGTCCTTGTGGGCATCCAGTACGTGAGGTGGCCCGCAGGTTTGGTCGAGGCTCTGAGCCCGCTGACGGCACAGGCATATCGCCGGGCGGCGACGTCCGCTGGCGGCAGCGATGCCGGAGGAATGCTTCCGCTGTCCCTTTACCGGCAGGCGACGCGGGACGCGCTCATCTGCCTTTCGGCATACGTGTCCCTCTTTTTGGCTACCTGTCTGAACGTCAGGTCCCTGAAAGACGTGTCGCGGCTTGCTGGCGTTGTGGTCGCAGTTGGGTTTGGCGTTTCGCTCTTGGGAATTGTGCAGCACCTGTCGGGCACAAAGGATCTCTACTGGTGGCGACGGCCCACGCACGGCGGCGCCCTGTTCGGCCCGTTTGTGTCGCGCAACCAGTTCGCGGCGTATGCGGGCGTGTGCCTTTTCGCCGGCGTAGGGCTCCTGCTGGGACGGGCTGCGCGCGCCGCCGATTCGGTGAGAAAGTGGCGGCAGGGCCTGCGCAGCATCCTCGCCAGTGGCGCCCACCAGAGCTTTCTGATCGCCTTTGCCATCGCGGTGATGGGCGCCGCAACGTTCTGGTCGCTGTCGCGTGGAGGAATCCTGTCGCTGCTGCTGTCTTTCGCAGGCGTGTTCCTGGTGCTTGCGCTGGCGGGTTTCGGGGGAAGGCCCATCCTCTGTGTGGCGGCGGTGGGCGTTGTCATGGTCACGCTGGTCACCTATCTGGGCTGGGGACCCGTGGCAGGCCGGTTCTCGACGATTGCGGACCTTGCCCACGCGCCTGCTGACGGCTGGCGGTGGAGGATGTGGGCGGACGCTGTCAGCATGGGCCTGGACTTTCCCCTGCTGGGGGCGGGGGCGGGAACATTCGTGTCGGTTTACCCGTCCTATCGCACAATTCCCACTCCTGCTCTTGTGACGAGCCCCCACAACGAGTACGTTCACGTGCTGGCTGAAACGGGCGTGGCCGGATGCGCAATCCTGGCGCTTGCCATGGCGCTGGTGTGTGTGGCAATCGTCCGGGGCCTGGCTGCCCGCAAGGATCCGTTCGTGCGCGGTTTCCTGGCAGGGGCTGTGGGGGCGCCCCTGATGGTCAGCCTGCATTCCGTCGTGGATTTCCCGATGCGGGCACCTGCAGTCGCCGCGACGCTTGCCGTCGTCCTGGCGCTCCTGGAGCGGTGCGCTGTCGTCAGGGACCGTCGGCGGCACGCGTCGGGCGCTCGTGCGGATGCGTTGCCGGCGCAGGAAGGCGGCGGTTCGGGCGACGCGGTGCCTGTGCGGGCCGGTGCCCCTGACGGCGGAGGCGTGCGCGGGAAAGACGGCGGCGCCCGCCGGCACGCCAACGAGGTCTTCAAGGATGCGGTGAGCTTGCGGTGGGGCCTGCTCGCTGTCGCGCCTGTGGCTCTGGTCTGGGCATTGATGTGCAACTTCGCTTTGAACCCGCTCAGGGGCCAGCTTGAGGCCCGCTCGATCGCTCGGGCGCGTGCAAGCGCGGCGGCGGACAATGCGGTTGCCTTTGTGGAGGCCGCCGAAGAGGCGATCGCAACGCACTCACGGGACAATGCGGGCCTGCGGGGGCAGCTTGCGTCCTTTGCGCGTAAGGCAAGCTGCTCCGCCCGCGACCCCCTCGCCAGGGTGGTGCTTGCGGACAAGGCGGTCGAACTCGGCAGGGCTGCCGCCCTGTTTGAGCCACTCAACGCGGACCATGCCCTTGCTCTCGCGGAGGGCTACCTGTCGCTTCAGCGGCCAGACCTTGCGCTCCTTCAGGCCGAGCGCGCCTGCGAGCTGCTGCCGCAGGACCCGTGGGTTCGGCTATATCTTGCAGATGTTTTCATTGCTGCTGGTTGGGTCCGGTTGGCGGCCCGTTATCTGGACCAGGCTGAGCGCATCGCGGCGGCCGGAGAGATTGATGCTGTCCAGCCCCTTATTGACAGGGTTAGGGAGAGGTTCCAGAGGGCTTCGGCCGCGCTCTGAGGCACATAGGTGGGACCCTGGAAAGGCCAGTTGGTCTGGCTGGTCGTTGCGGCGTATGCCGCGGTCCTGTGCTTTTATTCGCTCGGATCGGGCGCGCTGCCAGGTGCCGGCCTGTCGGAGGCCTTGCCCGGCCGCGACCTGGCTGCTCACGGCCTTGCCTATGGAGGGCTGGCGTTTATGCTATGCGTTGCCCTGTCGCGGCGCTGCGCTCGGTGGCTGTGGGCGGCGGCTGTGGCATTGACGCTCTCCGCAGGCTATGCGGGCGTTCTGGAGCTGGCACAGGCGTTCGTGCCGGCGCGCACCGCTAGCTGCGCGGACCTCTTTGCTGGGGTTCTGGGTGGCGGCGCGGCATGCGCGTTGTGGGTTGCGGGGCGCAGCCTCTGCGTTGCTTGCCGGCGCCCCTGCTCGGCACTGTTGAGATAGCCGGCTGAAGGAAGATGGAAGACGTTGGGGGACTGGTGGTTGATTCTGCTATTCGTCGTAAGACGATGGGCCGTTCTCGGACCGCCCGCGTGCTCGCCGGGCTCGGAGCAACGGTCATCAGGCACCTTTTGGATATTGCCGACCGGTTCCTGTTGGTCCCGTTGTTCCTGGCGAACTGGGGAGGGGTGCGCTACGGGGAATGGCTCGCGCTGGCTGCGGGCGCAGGCGCTCTGGCAATGCTCAATCTGGGAATGCACACCTATGTAATCAACAGGCTTCGGCAATGCTACGCCACAGGCCAGATCGCGGATTTCAATTCCCACCTTCACAGCGGACTCAGGCTGGCGCTGGTTTCGTTCACCGTAGGGCTGCTTGGCGTGACCGTTATGGCAGTGCTTGCGCCCGTAGGGTCATGGATCGGCCTGAAGCAGACCGGCCGTTTCACGGCCTCCGTGACGATCCTGCTCCTGGCGGTCAACGTGCTGGCGCAGATACCCCTGGGGCTCGTGCGAGGCGTCTACCGCTCTGTGGCGGAGTACGGCCGCGAGGGGATGGTGGGCAACGCGATGATCCTCGCACAGATCGTCCTGACGGCCGCTGCGCTCGTTGCGAAGAGGGGTTTTGCAGAGGTCGCCCTGGCGCACCTCATTCCCGTGTGGTTGGGCACGGCGTTCGCCGCGCTTGATATCCGAGCGCGGCACCCCGAGGTCGTCTTCGGCGTGAGGCAGGGGAGCTGGGGGCTCGCCCTGCGCATGCTCAGCCCGAGCCTCCTGTTTCTTCTCATGTCCCTCGCCCACGCGCTCACCTCGCAGGGCAGCGTGCTTGTGCTGAGCGTCTGGCTGGGAGGCGCAGCCGTCGTCTTGTTCTCCACCACGGGGCTCTTGGCGAACGCGGTCATGAAGCTCAGCAGCATCGCGCAGGGAGCTGTCTGGCCGGAGTTCACGGCGCTTCAGGCGGAGAACCAGCTTGCCAAGCTGCGTGAACTTCACATCGGGCTTGTGAAAGTATGCTTGATGGCAACCCTGTCCGGGGCCGTCGCGATCTACTTCGCGGGCCCCGATCTTTACCGGCTCTGGGTCCGCCGCCAAGTGGACTTCGATCCCCTCCTCATGACGCTCCTGCTGGGATATGTCACGACCGCCTCCGTCTGGCAGGCGAGTGCCGTAGTGGCCATGTCATCTAACAAGCACAGGGTCGTCGCTGTGCGCTACGTTCTGGCTGGCGTTGCCGCGGTTGGCCTTTGCATCCTGCTAGTGCCAGTAATCGGTGTTTACGGGGCGGTGATAGGCCTGTGGGGCGCCGACCTGTTGATCCGCGTCTTCTCGATACCCAACAGCATATGCCGACTCCTTGATGACAGGCCCCTCCGATTCTGGTGGGAAGCTGTGCTGCGTGGAGCACCGGCTGTGGCGGTTTCGGCTTCCCTCGCAGTTGGCCTAAACGAACTAACCAGGGGATCCTGGCTGAACCTGCTCCTAGTGCCTGCCATTGCGATGGGAGGCATGGGTGTGACGGGCTTTTTCACGTGGCTCAGCGGCGAGGAGCGCGCTAGGCTTGT
>CAYYNS010000129.1:1980-5481 GCA_964473085.1 uncultured candidatus Brocadiaceae bacterium | reverse complement strand
CTGCGGTTCGACTACAACGCCTACATGCTCGACGGCATGATCGTGCGCGTCATGGATGAGCAGGGGCGCGAGGTGTTCGCGGAGTTCGTCCAGCCGGGCACCACGGGCGGCTGGCACAGTTACCAGCGCGCCTTCACCCCAAGGCTCATCTCGCCGCGTGCGGTGCTTGGCCCAGCCGGGCCGGCTGAGGGCACGGGTGAGCCCCTCGCCCTGAAGAACTGCACGGTTCGCATCGGCGTGCGCGGCGTGAACGGCTCTGACCATGACGACATCAACCAGTGGGTCAACGTCAACCACGCCGGTGTGCTCTGGATAGACAACGTGGCCCTGATGGAGCTGGAGACCGCTCCCGCAGACATCGAGGCCCGGGGCATTGCCGTGCACAGGGTCCCTGACGGCCCTGCCGATCTGCTTGTTGAAAGCATTGATCTGGGAGAGCGTCTCTACGGCGAGAACACCGCCAGCGTGACGCTGCTCAACCTGGGCACCGCACTAGCCCAGGGCCGGTTGCAAATGAGCGTGTCGGGGCCATACCGCGAGACAGACCCGCAGAAAGCCGGATACGCTGTCGGTGCTCTGGAACAGGACCCCGCACAGCAGCCGCCGCGCTCCGTTGGAGAGCAGGAGGTGACCGCGCGCTTCGAGGCGGGACCGGCCCAGCGCGTAACCGTCCCGCTGCCATACAGGATCGGCCTGTTGCTGCCAGACTGGCGCTCGGAGTACCAGGTGGTCCTCTTCCTGAACCGCGAGCGCTCCACGCGCATGAGCTTCGGCACCTGGAGCCAGCAGGTGCTCGTCGAGGTGGAGCGTTGCTATGCGTTTCCTGACTATGTGCAGCAGACGGTCTCAATGAATTTCGGCGTTGCCCGCCGGACGCTGGAGCGGGCGCAGTCGGTGCGAATAGAAGTGCGGCGGGCGCGGGACGACGCTGCCGTGCTGTCGCAGACGGTGTCCCACTTCCGTGAAGTCGCTGCCGGCTTCAACCTCTCGCAGCTTCCGCAGCCGCTGCCGGGTCAGAAGGGGCCAGGGATGCTGGGCGACGCGACGAACTTCTATCAGTGCGCCCTCGACATCAGCAAGCTGCCCATCCATCCGCAAACGGAGCCTGCGCGGGACCACTACGTCTGCGTTCAGGGCCTGGACGAAGCCGGAGCTGTGCTCTTCGAAGGCCGCAGCCCACGCTTCGGCCGGATGGAACGACACAGCGAGAGGCTCGATCCCATCGAAAAGGTCGAGATCAGTGCGGGCAACTGCCTGCTGATCAACGGCAAACCCTTCTTCATCCGGGGGCACATCCAGATGCAGCAGAACTACGGCCCGAGCGTCTTCGCGCACCAGCTCATCGAGGACTGGAAGGGTTACGGCTTCAACACCAGCACGGAAGGCCGCCGCCATGACCCAGCGGAGTCATGGGCACAGAACCTCTACCAGATTTCCCAGAAGGTCCATGGGGTTCCGCCCGTGACCGACGAGATCAGGAACGATGTCCGCCAGCAGGCCTCCCACCCCGCCGTCCTGGGCATCAACTACATCTCGTGGGAAGGCGCGCCCGAGGGCGGCCAGGACGAGGAGCGCGTCCGCTACGTGCGCGAGATCAAGTCCCTCTCCAGCGGCCACCCGCTGTGGATATCCGCCGGGTGGTTCTCGCCCACGGTCAACGGGGTCGTCTACCCGGACTATCTCGAGCACGACCTGTTCATGCCGGAGAACGAGTCTTACTTCGGCCCCTCGCAGCTCGACAAGGAAGTGGCGCCGAAGAAGCGCGCACGGGGAGAGCGCTACCTGCTCGGAACCTACCCCAACGTCTTCAACGACATGCCGTGGAACGTGCAGCGCTTCGAGCTTTACACAGACATTATCCGCGGCCACACGGGATATCAGATCATCGGCATCCCTGGAGACAAGACGCTCCAGGCGGGGCTGAACGGAGAAGTGCGGTTCATCGAGTCATTCCTGTTCAGCCAGCAGCCGACGCCGAAGGTGGAGGTCTCGCCCCGTGTCGAGCACCTCGTGAGGACGAATGGCGGCGAGACCTACATCCTGGCAACGAACGCCGGGCCCACTATCGGCGGCGACTGGCGCTGGAACCCGCAAATCCGCGACGCGGGCGTCGCATCACACACGGGCGACGCGCTGTGGAACCGATTCCACCGCTTCATGCAAGACTACCACTGTCACTTCTACAAGGACGACCGGCCTGTGGCTGTCAGCAGAGGCGACAGGATCGTGCAGTACGTGTTCATCCCGGCAGAGGCCGACATCGAGTGCCTGATGCTCATGGTGCGGGGCAACGGCGATTGGATGCACCAGGCTGTCTGGGGCAACTTCAACCATCAATCTTTCACGGACAGCGGCGTGCGCATGTGGATGGCCAAGGACATGCACCAGATGTTCTGGGGAACCGTGGGCTTTTGCGGGCCGGAAGGCTCCGACCCGCATCAACCGGACCTCCTGAAGCACGTGTTCGCAGCCGATCAGTTCCACAGGATCGGCGAGCTGCCCGCAAGGGACATGATGGCCCGCCTGGAGGTGCCTGTGGAAGCGCTCGGGCTGGACGGCAAGCTCGTTGACGGCTTCGGGTTCGTGAGCAAGGGCGCCAACGTCTGGTGGGAGAGAACGCTGCTGGTTCAGGGAGGCAAACAGGTTGTGCTCTGCGACGGGTCCGTCGGCATCCCGCCAGAGAAGCTCCGCAGGGTGCGCTTTAACGTCGAGGGCCTGCGGGCCGGCACGAGGGTGAAGGTCTGCTTCGAGGAACGCGACGTCGTGGCGCAGGACGGCTACTTCGAGGATGACCTTAGCGGCGAGCCGGGTTATCAGAACCTCTGGGTCGGACTCTACGGCGACAAGATGGGCGAGACCGGCTATTACGGCGACGGGGTCTTCTACAACTACAACTGGGGCAAGGTCGCAGCCCGCCTCTACGAGATACAGGTCGGCGGCAGGTAGCGTCCGAGACCGACGATGTGCATGCGCCACCCCGCGCTGCTCGGTCCGATTTGGGCCTTGACATTGCGGGCGCGCCGTAGAACAATGGGCGCGATCTAAGATCACCGCTCGAAGGAGGGGAGATGCTATGAGACGATGCATTCTAACGGCGCTGGCCATCTGTGTGTGCATCGCAGCAGTGGCCGGGTGCAAGAAGAAAGCGGAAGAGGGTGCGATGGGCGGTCCGGCACAGGTAAAGCGCGCCACCACGCCCGAGCAGACGCTCAGGAACATGCAGGCAGCCTTGCTCGCCGGCGACAGGGCGGCCTTTGTGGAGTGCTTCGACGTTTCAGGCCGGGAGGCCGACATGCTGGGCGCTATTGCCGAGTTCGTCGGCGTCAGCATCAGGTTTGAGCAGGCGATGAAAAAGGCCTACGGTGAGGACGCGCTGAGGAGCTCGCAAAGGAGCGAACCGCTGGAAGCGTGGAAGAAAAGCAGTTCCCTCGAGGGCGCCAAGATCACGATCGAGGGCGATACTGCAACCGTGACCAAGGCAGGCGAAGCCACGCCCCTGCA
>CAYYNS010000129.1:0-1880 GCA_964473085.1 uncultured candidatus Brocadiaceae bacterium | reverse complement strand
TCGTGCTCCACGCAGATCCCCCCTTCGTAACCGTGCTCCTTGAGGATGGAAGTGAGCTTGTGCCAGTCCACACAGCCGTAGCCGGGGAGACGGTAGCGCCACCATCCGCCAGAGAAGAACCCATTAGCCGACAGCCTGTCGGTCAGCACCTCGGTGTCCTTGGCGTGGACGTGGTAGACCTTCGGAGCGAATCGTCTCAGGACGCCCGCCCAGTCAATGCCCTGCCACACCAGGTGCGAGGGATCGAACTCCAGGCCCAGGCTCTCGGACTTCACCTCGTTGAACATCCGTTCCCACACCTGCGGTGTGAAGCCGACGTTGATGCTGCCGAACGGAGGGAAGGTGCCCGTAAGGCCCGGCCAGTTCTCGAAGGCGATCCTGACGCCCGCCCCTTCGGCGCGAGGCGCGACCTTCCTGAAGACCGCGGCGAAAACCTTCAGGTTCTCATCTAGGCCCAGCCTGGGGTCGCCCGCGCTCATCGTGGTAATGACATCCACGCCGAGCTCGCAGCACATCTTGATGTAGGCCGTATAGCGAGCCACAGCCTTCTTGACATCCACCGGCCCGGCGTTGTAGAGCGCGATGGCCGAGATCGCAAGGCCGTTCTCCTGAAGCATTGCCTTTGCACGGTCCGCTTCGGCCCTGCAGGCGCTGGCGGTCCTGATCGCATCGGGCTGCCACTTCCCATGCACCTCGAGGCAGTCGTAACCGATCTGCGCAGCCAGCTTGCACTCCCCTTCCGTAAGCTGAGTGAGATAGCCTAGCTTCATCCATCAGCCTCCTTGTGGCGACTTTGCCGCATCCGACGGGATTCTACTTCCTACAGCATACAGGCAGCGGGGAAACCATGAGGTATAGGCAACAGGGGACCCGCGTCAGGCGCGCGACGAGGTATTCGTCCACAAACAACCCCCGGCGCGCCCGATATCAATCGCTCCTCGCATCATTGCCCCTTTCGCAGCGCCGCAGGCGCCCTCAGTGCCCCTCGCCCTCGGCTGGAGGCGCAGCGGGAGCTAGGAATGCGAACGGCGCCCCGCGCACCAGCTCAAGCTCGGCGACCAACTGCGCGAGCGCCTCGTAGGCCGGTTTCTTGAGGATCTTGTCCGCCTGCTGGCGGACCAGGGCATCGTACTGCCCGAGCGCGGCCTTGAAGAACGCCTCGTCAAGTGGAACCGCCACGAGAACATAGCGAGCGCCGTCCCCGCCGCGGCGGCAGTCGCGCCACTTGGCGAGCGCCTGCGCCTGGAGCAGTCCCACGCCGCTCACGCGCTCGGCCGCCTCGTCATAGAGCCCTGCCTGCCCGGCGGCCTGCTCGTCGAAGGCGTCCGCGCACTGCCGCACAAGGTGCCTCGTGAGTGCGACCACGTAAGCCCTCAAGACCTGCTCAAGGCGCAGGCGAGCATTGAAGCTTGCCATGTCGAGCTCTAGCTGGGGATTCGCACTCCTGTGGGCGATCCCGACAGCGTAGATCGCCGGCCCGCGCTCGGCCTCGAACGCCCCCGATCCGCGCTCGACCCATCCCGGCACGATGCACAGGCACCCCGCCGCCAGCCAGCAGGGGACCGTCACTGCCACGATCCATCCCGCCCGGCGCATCCTCTTTGTCTCTTCTGATGCTGACACGATGCAGCCCTGCTCGGCCTGGGCCCACGGGCAGTAAGCCGCGCGCAGGCCTTCCGCCGCAAGATGCTACGGCGCAGGCGCCGCCCGCGCAAGCAGCGGCCGCTCGCTCGGGCGGGAGGGCCGAACTGCCTGCCGGTCAGATCGCTGGCCTTGGAGGCGCGAAGGTGCTAAGATGGCACTTTTTCCGCCGCGCGTGTGCCCGCCCGCCGTACGGCGGGACAGCCGCTTTAGCAGGTAGCATCCTCCGTGGCGAACAT
>CAYYNS010000128.1:0-5507 GCA_964473085.1 uncultured candidatus Brocadiaceae bacterium | reverse complement strand
GTGACCGGGCGCCGCGCATCTCCGCTTTTCGGTAATCCACCTCCAGTTTCTTTAGCAGTCCGTGGATGATGTCCCCCTTGGTGATGACACCGACCAGACGGCCTGTGCTGCGCTCGATGACCGGCAGGCGCCCGAAGCCCAACTGCTCGAGCCTGTTGACCGCCTGGACCAGCGGCTCGTCGTCGTAGACCGTCCTGACGTCCCGCGTCATCCGTTGGGCGATGGGGCAGTTGGGGCTTCCGTCGGCGAGCCAGCGTATGAAATCCTCAATGCTGATGATCCCGACCAGCTCATTGTCCTCCACGACTGGAGTACCGGAGATGCGGTTGACCCTCAGGATTTCCCGCAGGTCCCCCATGGGCGTCGAAGGCGTAACGGTGATGACCTTCCGGGTCATCACTTCACGCACCAGAAGTTCATACACCATCTCCTCGGTCTTGGTTACTTCTTCGTCCGCCATGTCAAACCTTCCTTCGCTCCGTTCCTCCGCGCAACCCCTCTGCGTACAACTGGCCGCAGGATTCGAACATTGACAGGGGCGTGACGAGCAGGGGGATTCCTCTTTCCTCGGCCAACTGAATCGCTTCGGGCTGGGGCCTCTTGCCCCGGACAAAGCATACGGCAGCAAAGTCTGATATCTCAGCCACTCGTATCACCTGGGCGTTGGTCAGCCCCGTCAGCAGGAGCGAGTTCTCACCAGTCAGGACCAACACGTCGCTGACGAGGTCGCTCGCGTGGCACGACTGAACTTCCCTACCGCCGTCGTCGTCGCGGCAAGGGTCTCGGCCCAACCACTCCGCGTGCAGAATCTTGCGGATATCTTCGAGCTTCATTGGACTGTTACCGCCTCGAACTTGCACACGTCCCGGCAGGCGCCACACTTGATGCACTTTGCCTGCTCTATCTTCTGAGGCTTCTTCTTCTCTCCCGTGATGGCCTCCTGAGGGCAGTTCTTGTTGCACAGCAGGCACCCCTTGCACTTATCGGGGTCAATACGGTACGTGATGAGCGCCTTACAGACGGCCGCCGGGCAACGGCGTTCTTTGACATGTGCTTCATATTCGTCCCTGAAGTAGCGCAAGGTGCTCAAGACCGGATTGGGCGCCGTGCCGCCCAGCGCGCACATGGAGCCATCTCTGACCGCCTGGCCCAACTCCTCGAGCAACGGGATGTGCTCTTCCCGCCCCTTTCCCTCGCAGATATCGGTGACCATCTGGTACATGGCATCAATACCCTCGCGGCAAGCGGTGCATTTGCCGCAGGACTCATCCCGCAGGAACTCCAGGAAGTACCTGGCAACATCCACCATGCAGGTGTCCTCGTCCATAACGATCATCCCCCCGGAACCCATAATGGAGCCGGCCTCGGTGAGGCGCTCGTAGTCAATCGGGAGGTCGAGCAGAGAGGCGGGGATGCATCCCCCGGAGGGGCCGCCCGTCTGGATAGCTTTGAACTTCCTGTCGCCCTGGATCCCACCGCCAATGTCGAAGACCATCTCGCGCAGCGTAACGCCCATGGGCACCTCGACCAGACCCGTGTTCTTCACCTTGCCCACCAAGGAGAAGACCTTGGTGCCCTTGCTGGTCTGGGTCCCAATCTGGGAAAACCACGCCGCACCGCGGTTGATAATCTCGGGCACAGTAGCCCAGGTCTCGACGTTGTTAATACACGTCGGTTTCCCCCAGACGCCGGACTCTGCGGGGAAAGGAGGTCGGATCCGAGGTTCAGGCGGCCGACCTTCCAAGGACCCGATGAGGGAAGTTTCTTCGCCACAAACGAAGGCCCCCGCGCCACGGTGGACGGAGATGTCAAAGCTGAAATCGGTGCCTAGGATATCCTTTCCCAGCAGCCCGTAGTTGCGGGCTTGACCCAACGCCAGAATCAGTCTCTCAAGGGCCAGAGGATACTCTTGCCTTATGTACACGAAGCCATGCGACGCGCCGATAGCCTTTGCACCTATGAGCATGCCTTCCAAGACCGAATGAGGGTCAGACTCGACAATGCTCCGGTCCATGAAGGCGCCGGGGTCACCTTCATCCCCATTGCACACAATGAACTTCTCATCGCCGGGTTGCCTAGCGGTGAGTTCCCACTTCAACCCTGTGGGGAAACCTGCCCCGCCCCGCCCGCGCAGACCGGATTTCTTGATCTCCTGGATGATCTGGTCCCGGCCCATGGCGGTAAGTGCCTTCACCAGAGCTCGGTAGCCGCCGCGAGCGATGTAGTCCTCAATCCTCTCGGGATCAATCAGGCCCCGGTTGCGAAGGGCGATAAGCCGCTGTTTCTTGAAGAAGCCGATGTCGCTCATCTTCGGCACCGGCGTTTCTTCCGTGGGAGGGGTGAACATCAGCCGTTTGACCGGGCGGCCCTTCAGGAAGTGTTCCTCCACCAGGTAAGGGATGTCCCTTTCGGTGAGCAGCTGGTAGAAAATGCCCTCCGGCTGGACGGTCATAACGGGCCCTTGAGCGCAGAAGCCATTGCAGCCGGTCATGATGACAGCCACTTCTTCCTGCAGATTCTGCTTTGCCAGCTCGCGCTCCAGGGCGGCCTTGATCCGGTATGAGCCGTTCGAAACGCAACCGGTCCCCGCGCAGAGCATCAAATGAGTGCGGTAACTCTTCATAGTGTCTGCTCGCTGCCTATGGCCAGCGCGCATTCGGTGACGATCTTTCCGTCCATGACGTGCTCGGTGAATATGCGTCTGACCTTGTCTTCACTCAGGTCTACGTATTTCACGGGCGCCTCTCCAGCAATCTCCACGGTCATCATCGGTTCCCGGCTGCACAGGCCTGCACAGCCAGAGGTGGTGACGATGACGTCCCGGACTGCGGATTCGTCCATGCAACGCATGAGCGTGGTCACAATCTTGCGCGCCCCCGCTGCTATCCCACAGGTTCCCATATGGACGGTTATCTTGGCTCGCCCCGCGCCTTCCCGCAGCGACATCGCCCTCCTCATCGTCTCGGCAATCCTGTCCAGGTCCTCTGGCCGCAACTTGGTCACTGTTCGCCGTCCCTTCACCTACAGTGGGTACTTGTCCAACACCCTTAGGATCTCTCCCCCGGTCATCTTCCCAAAGACGTCGTCGTTGACCGTTACCACTGGGGCCAATCCGCAGCAGCCCAGGCAGCGCACCGCTTCCAGGGAGAAGCGCATATCGGCGGTCGTCGCCCCAACCTGGATCTGAAGTTTCCTAGCGAGCCTCTCCAGTATTCTTCCTCCGCCCTTCACATGACAGGCGGTCCCCATGCAGACCCTGATCAGGTGCTTCCCCCGAGGCTTAAAGCTGAACATGTTGTAGAACGAGGCTATCCGAAGGACCCGCGCCAAAGGAAGTCCTACAGCTTGGGACACACGCCTCACTGCGCCCGGGGGCAACCATCTGTGCTCCGCATTGATGTCCTGTAGAACCGGGACGATCGAACTCGGCTTGCTCCCATGCTCTCCTATAATGCGATCAACTTGTGCAAGCTGATCGGGCAGCAAGTCTAGCGGCTCGGGCTCAGGGGCCTCGAAGTAAGGCCTGTTCCGCACCAGGCAGTTCGTCGAACACTCCCCGCAGCCGGTGCATTTGTTGGGGTCCACTGAGCGAGCCCTCTTCTTCACTCGAACTCGGAAGTGGCCGGGCTGGCCCTCCAGTGCCAGGACTTCTGAGTAAGTTAGTTTCTCGACATTCGGGTGCCGGCCGCAGTCCACCAGGCGTGGAGCCAGGGTGCACATCGCGCAGTCGTTCGTGGGGAAAGTCTTGTCGAGCTGGGCCATCGCACCGCCGATCGCAGGCCCTTTCTCTACGAGGTACACCTTGTAGCCAGCCTCGGCAAGATCCAGTGACGCTTGCATCCCGGCCACGCCGCCCCCGACGACGAGTACCGCCCCCACGGTTCCGTTGCCTGTCTGCACATATGAGCTTGCTTGCATAGCCGGCACTCTCCGTCTTTCAGACTTCGTACGCGCTGGGTGCGCTATCGGCTTGTTCGACCCGCGCAGCGGAAGGAGGACACGGAACGCTGCCCCCTGACCCGGCGCTGTCGTCACCTCAACTCTCCCCCCGTGCGCTTGTGCGATCTGCTTGACGATCGCCAGTCCGAGGCCTGTTCCATGCTTTTTCTTAGCGGCTTCGCTGCGGAAGAACGGCTCGAAGAGCAAACCCAGATCATCCGCCGCTATGCCCGGTCCGGTGTCCTCCACCGAGACCAGCGCGCAGTCGCCTTCGAGGCCGACACGGATCACGGCCTTCCCCCCGTCTGGCGTATACTTCATCGCATTGTCCACCAGGTTCACGAACAGCGCCTGAAGGGCCTCCGGGTCGCCATGTATCTGCAGGTGCTCCACCTGACAGTCCATCCGGACCGCCACTTTATTGTGGTCAATCCCGCCCTGGGCAGCGGCGATGGCGCGCTCGACGACAGCACATAGGTCCAGGGGCACGCGCGACGCAGTCAGCGCGCCGGACTCCGCACGCGCCAGCGTGAGCCAGTCGTCCATAAGGTCCAACAGAAGGTGTGCCTTGGAAGCCGCGCGCCGCAGCAGGTCAGTGCTTTGCGCCGGCATGCATCCAGGGCAGGACACGATGGCAGCGTCCAGGCATTCCTTCAGTGAGGCCGCCGGCGACTTCAATTGATGGGAGACCATTGCCACAAAAAGGTCCCTCATGCGCTTCTTTTCCTGCTCGGCGGAGGCTGCCGCGAGCGCGAGCCGTCGCCTTTCCAAGGCGCGACGTGTTATGATCCGTAGCTCCTCAGCGTCGAAGGGCTTGGGAAGGAAATCGTAGGCGCCAGCCTTCATCGCGCCTAGGGCTGAGCTCAGAGTCGGGTATCCGGTGATGACCACGGCGACCATGTTCGGGTCAAGCTCGCGGGCTCTGTAAAGGAACTCCTCCCCTGACATGCCTGGCAGTTTCAGGTCCACGATCGCCGCGTCAGGAGGCCTTTCTGCCACAATCGCCATGGCTGTCTGACCGTCGGGAGCCGTGAGCACCTCTATGCCGTCACGCTTCAAGACCTGTGCGCACGAATCCCGCATCGCCTCCTCGTCGTCCAGAATCAATACGATGGGGCTCACCTTTTTGACTTCGCTGTCTGGCCGGCGCACCTCCGTCATATCCGGGCAGATCCCGACAGGTTTCTCCCCTGATCCTCTTCGCTTTTATGTGACAGTTTCGGCGGCCTGTGGCCAGACAAGAGGGCCTCTACATGGCTGATAAGCTCGCGGGGCTCAACGGGTTTCACAAGGTAATCGTCGGCGGGGAAGTAATCTCCGTCCTCCGTGGGCGAAAACTCAAAGCCCGTCTCCTTCGATATGATGCTCACCGCCAGCACAGGCGGCCGGCTCGCCCCCGCGCTCTGCCTCATTTCGTACAGGAAGAAGAACCCGTCCGTGATCCTCGTCATCATGATGTCCAGGATGACGAGCGCCGGGGGCACCTGCTTCAGAAGTGCCAACCCTTCCTCCTTTGTATATGCCGAGACGACCTCGTAACCAGCGTTCTCCAGGATTTGCCTGACCGC
>CAYYNS010000127.1:2016-5552 GCA_964473085.1 uncultured candidatus Brocadiaceae bacterium | reverse complement strand
TTCGCTTCACAACTTTGCAACTGGTCCCGGCCGATCATCAAGCACCCTGACATTGACAGGCAGGAGCTGGAGCGGGCTATTCCCCGGATGCTGGAGCTCGGATGCCGCCTCATCCGCACCATGAGCTACCCCAACGCAGGGTGGCCGGAACAGAAATGGCGCGACGAAGCCGTCAGCCGCCTGAGGATGCTGGCGGAAATGGCAAAGGATGCCGACATCATCCTGGCGCACGAGAACTGTGACGGCTGGGGGGGCCAGGGCCCGAAGCAGACCCTGGAATTGCTGGAGCGCGTAGGGGCAGACAACCTGAAACTGGTCTTTGACACCGGCAACCCCGTTGCACACGGGCAGGACCCGTGGGCATACTACGAGGCGGTGCGGGAGCACCTCGTGCACGTCCACATCAAGGACGGAGTGCTTCAGGACGCACAGATGCGCTATAGTTTCCCCGGGGAGGGCGCGGGGCGGGTAAAGGAAGTCGTGCGAGACCTGCTCGGCCGCGGCTACCGTGGAGGGCTGTCCATCGAGCCGCACCTGGCTGCGATCGTGCACGAAGGAAAAGGAGCCACTCGGGACGCCTACGGACTCTATGTGCAGTACGGCCGCCGCCTCATGAAGTTGGTCGAGGAGGTAAAATAATTTAAAGGAAGGGACGCCCCGCCGAAACGGGCCTGGCTGGCCGCACAATGTGCTGCACGGGATGGAGACCACAGACGGGGAGGGGGTGACGGATGCTGTACGCGGACGCGGTTGGTTCCATTACCAAGATGCACAGGGAGGGCTTTCACAGGGTCCCTTACCAGGTATTCATGACGTGCTTCAACAAGCTCGTGAGGGACCCCGCAAAGGTGGAGCCCTATCAGCCGTCTGAGGAGCTCAAGCAGTACTTCCGCGCCGTCTGCCTGGCCATTGACGCCGGCATCGCCGACCCCATGGGCCGGGGGGAAGACCGCAAGAGGGAGTTCTACGAACGGATTTACCCGCTCTGGAAGCAAAGGCTCCCGCAGGCGGAGTTCCAGCCCTATCAGGAAATACTGGACGGCAGGCTGCGCGAACGCCTCGAAAGGGAGAGGCTCGAGCAGCAACAGCGCGAAGCAGAGGAAGCCCGCCGCAAACGCGAACAGGCACTCGCCGTGCGCCCCGACGAAGACAGACACGCCCTGTTCCAACGGTTGACCGAGGCGGCCCTCAAGGAGGCTGAGGCAGAAGAAACGGCAGGCGAAGAAGCCACGGTGATGATGGTGGGCCCGGCGCCCGAGCGCCGCAACGTCGAAGAACTCGCCACGGCCGTCTCGGAGGGCAGGATACCGATCTGGTACGGCACGCCAGAGGGCAAGAAGCCTTACGCCTACTACTACTTCCGCAAGAAGAAGGTGGCAGTGCAGCTTGTCAAGACACGACATACTTACTGCCTGGCCCTGAGATATCCACGAGGGTTTGCAAAGCGGGTCGGCGCAGGCGTGATCGTCAAGAGGCGGATGGAAGAGTGGGGTTATCGCGAGAGAAAGCCGTTCTCCTTCTTCAAGGCGCAGTACTTCTTCACCCTGCGCGCCAGGATCGGCAACACCTCGACGAACATCGTGCAGCAGCGACATCCTGAGTTCACCGTGCAGGGCCTCGCCCAGGCACTCAGGGCGCTCCACGCGGAGCTGGTCCGAATCCTCCGCGCGCTGGAGGTCACCTGGCCAGAGGAACCAGAAGAATCCGAGGGCGCAGAGGCCCCTGAATGAACCTTCAGCATGCCAAGGCTCAGCGCGGTGGAGCGCGCGTTCGGGGTGCTGGGCCCGGCTGGCTCGACGATGCGATCGCACTGATCGTGCTGGCAGCGCTCCTTTTTCATCCGACGCAGCTAACCATCCCCCTCGTGCAATGGGCTCAAGCCCTGGGAGGCGGCTTTGCCCCCCTCAGGGCGATCACGGACAGATTGCCCGGCGCCAACGTAACGGCCAGCGACCTGCTGTTTCTGATTGCGTTCGTGCTGTGGTTGCCGCTCAGGTGGAGGCAGCGGCTTCTGGGCGAACGCTTGAAAGGGTTTCCGCTTCCCCTGGCGGGCCTTCTTCTGTGCGCATGCCTGTCGCTGGTTCCATTCCTGAAGTCCACACAGCCCTGGGGGGCGGCTATCAGGTACGACAGGGCTTTCAAGCAACTCGTTCAACTGCTACTGCTGCTCGTGTGCGCCTACGTCACCCTTGTTGACTACCTGGGCGCAAGGAGATGGCGCAGTAAGCTGATCGCGGCGTTCTTTGCGGCGGCCGCCGGTGCTGTGCTGGTGGGACTGACCGAGTACGCGCGGCTCAGGCCACCAAGCCCCGAAGCCCTGCAAGCCGGCGCACTCGTCTCTCCGATGCAGGTGGACGCCACCTTCGGTTACCAGGGCAAGCCTGCCGGTGCCGGGGAACAGGTGGGGACAGCCAGCAATCGCAACGTCCTCGGTGCATGGCTCACGCTCGTGCTGCCGCTCCTTTGGGCTGTGTTCCTGTTCACGTCGGAGCCGCCCTGGAGAGCAGCGGCGCTGGTCCTGGCTGCGGCAGGAGCGCTGCTGGTCCTGCACGGGGGCCTGTGGGTTGCGGCGCTCGTCGCAATGCTGGGGCTTTCATTCGCCCGCGGCCGCCTCGCATTCGGCGTCACCGCAGCGGGCATGCTGGCCTTCTACGGTTTGGTCTTCTGGCTCGGTCCCCAGAGACACGGCCAGATGCTGCTGGATTCCCTCATGCTTCGCAGGAGCGTGGACCGCTTCCAGACGCTCCCGCTCTACGAGGTCGGCGAGGGGGTGCAGCGGCCTGCTCAGGGCGTGGCGCTGGAGAAGCCTCCGTGCAGCCCCTGGGAGCAAAAGTATGTGGAATGGCAGCCGGCGCTGGTGGCGCTTGCCCACAACCCCCTTTTCGGCGTCGGCCTTGGGAACTATCAGCCGCGCATAGGCGGTTTCTACTCTGACCCACAGCTCGCCGATTATCGCATGCCGAAACCGTCGGCGAACCTCATGGAACCGGGCGGCAACCCCTTCCACGCCGTGTGGCTGGTGGAGACGGGCCTGGTAGGTTTCCTGGCGTTTGTCTGGCTGGTGTTTGCCTTCCTGAGGCAAGGTGCTCAAAACAGCAAGGGCGACGCCGACGACCTGATGAAGGGCCTGAGGCTCGGCGCGTGTGCAGGGTTGGGCGCAGCCTGCTTCGGAGCCCTGTTCACCGACTATCTGGTCAGGGGTGTAGGGGTCGCGTTCGTGTTCGTCCTATCGCTCGCCTCGGCGCCGGCCCTGTTAAAGGAGGGCGATGCGGAGGGCCCAAGCCGGTGAGCGCAAACGTCACCATCATGTCGGTAGGCGACGAGCTCATCACCGGAGACACACTGGACACAAACGCCTCGTTCCTGGCCGGCGAGCTTACCACGTGGGGCTTTACCATCCGCCGGATCGTCATGGTAGGCGACGAGCCTGAGGCCCTCCAACAGGAGCTGGCCCGGGCGGCCGGCGACAGCGCATTCATCGTGCTGAGCGGGGGTCTTGGGCCGACTGCAGACGACCGCACGCGCCGGGCGATTGC
>CAYYNS010000127.1:0-1916 GCA_964473085.1 uncultured candidatus Brocadiaceae bacterium | reverse complement strand
GACAGGCGCCGCATCAAGCAGCACGCGGCCAGGCACGCGCTAAATGCAGCCAGGCTCGCCTTGCTCCACAGGGCCCGGAAGGCCTGAACGCAGGCCGACAGCTCGCAGTCTCTATGCCTCTTATGGGGAGGCACAGTTGGAGGACACAGCGTCCAGAGAAATCCCCATCCCGGCCCAGGCGCGCGAGTTCATGTGCGCCCTGCCTGAGAAGCGGCCCGACTGGAGCGCAGCGCGCGTGCTGACCCCTTGCCAGGCACTGGCGCTCCTGTGCATGCTCGGCCTGGTGGTCTATGGCCTGTTTCGGGACTGGTCGCGCACGGTCATCGTCCTGAACGGCATCTGCCTGGCGTTCTACCTGCTGCTGGTGGTCTTCAAGGCGTACCTGATCCACCTTTCAATCACCTGGAAACGGGAGATTCACTTCAGCGCCGAGGAACTTGTAGCGCTGCGCGATGAGGAGCTCCCCGCCTACACCGTGCTTGTGCCCCTTTACAGGGAGGCGGAGGTCCTGCCCCCTCTCATCGCGGGCCTGGAGGGCCTGGATTACCCCAAGGACAAGCTCGAGGTCTTGCTGCTGCTGGAGGAAGATGATTCGGCCACCATCAGCGCCGCTCGCAGCCTCGCGATGCCCCCATACGTGCGCACGGTGACAGTGCCGGACTGTGCGCCAAAGACCAAGCCGAAGGCGTGCAACCTGGGGCTTGCACTTGCCCGCGGGGAATTCCTGGTGATCTACGATGCGGAGGACAGGCCGGAGCCCGACCAGCTCAAGAAGGCCGTGCTGGGCTTCCGCAAGTCGGGACCGCAGGTCATCTGCCTACAGGCGAAGCTCAACTTCTACAACCAGCGCCAGAACCTTCTGACGCGCTGGTTCACGACCGACTACTCGGTCTGGTTTGACCTGGTGCTGCCGGGCCTGGACTACCTGGAGGCGCCGGTCCCGCTCGGCGGCACCTCCAACCACTTCAGGGCGGCCAGGCTGCGCGAGCTCCTCGGCTGGGACCCCTACAACGTGACGGAAGACTGCGAGCTGGGCGTGCGGCTAGCCATGAGCAGGTCTCGAACGCGCATCATGGACTCCACCACGTGGGAGGAGGCCTGCAGCGCACTCAGTTACTGGATTCGGCAGCGCTCGCGCTGGACCAAGGGCTACATCCAGACCTACCTGGTCCACCTGCGCCGGCCGCTCTCACACCTGTGGAAGCTCGGCCCGGCCAAGGCGCTGGTGTTCCACCTGATCGTTGGCGGGACCTTCCTGTGCCTGCTGATCAACCCCGTCTACTGGGCCATGACCACCCTGTGGTTTGCGCTCCGATGGGAGGCCCTGGGCCGCCTGTTCCCCTATCCGCTCATCCTCTGGGGGCTTCTGTGCCTGTTTGTCGGCAACTTCCTTTTCATCTATTCCACCATGCTCGCCACCTACCAGCGCGGCTACTACGACCTGGTGAAGTACTGCCTGCTTGTGCCCCTCTACTGGCTGCTGGCGAGCGTCGGCGCCTGGAAGGGCTTCCTGCAGCTCATCACGCGGCCAAGCTACTGGGAGAAGACAAAACACGGCCTCAGCCCAAAGTGCGCTGCTACAGAGGGGCCTGTCTAGGGGCCCCAGTAAGATCAACCGGCTCACCCAGGATCGCTGCGCAAGCCGCCGTCCCCGGTTAGCGCGTTCGCAAGGCGGACGAAATCCGCGACGGAAAGCGACTCCGGCCGCATGGCCGGCTCCAGCCCCAGCCCCTCCAGCAAGCCTTTCACATCAACGTCTTTCCACGCCAGGCGCAGTGCGCGCGCCAGGGTCTTGCGCCGGCACCGAAACAGCTTCTGGACTACCTGCGCCAGGATCTCGTAGCTGAGCGCCGATAGGGCCGGTGGCCGTGGCAACAGGCGCACGAAAACCGAGCGCACCGCCGGCCGCGGCCAGA
>CAYYNS010000126.1:0-5610 GCA_964473085.1 uncultured candidatus Brocadiaceae bacterium | reverse complement strand
TCAGCCTTTCGCTCGAAAGCGGGGGGTGCGTCAAGTTCGACCTGAAGGCGTTCGACAAGAAGCTTCACCGCGCGCTCTGTGGCGTGGACAACAGCCGCACGCTCGGCAACTTCGCAACTGCCGCCGGGCGGATCGCAGAGCGGCCCGATCCTCCGCCGCTCGTCGCCAGCACCCTTCTGGTTCCAGGATACGTGGACGCGGACGAGGTAGGGGCGATTGCCTCCTTTATCGCCGGCCTCAGCCCGGACATCCCGTACGCCCTCCTCGGATTCCACCCTGACTTCCTCATGGAGGACCTGCCGCGCACTTCCTGGGCGCAGGCTGAAAGGTGCGTGGATGCGGCAAAGAAAGCGGGGCTGCGCCGCGTGCGGATAGGCAACGTCCACATCCTCACCCGGGGATCTTGAAACGCAACACAAGCGCCCTCCCCGTGCAGGACCCCAGCCGTTGCGGGCCCCCGCCAGGTCAGGCCATCATGCCGGCGAAGCAAGCCGTCATGAAGGCTGCCAGCGTGCCAGCGATCAGGGACTTGAATCCCAGCGCCGCGACCTCGCTACGCCGCTCGGGGACAAGACTGCCGATCCCGCCGATCAGGATGGCGATGCTGCCGAAGTTGGCAAAACCGCACAGCGCATACGTGGCAATAACCACCGAACGCGGGCTGAGCAGGCCCTGCCGCACCATCTCCTGCATGCTCTGGTAAGCCAGGAACTCGTTGAGGACGGTTTTGGTGCCCAGCAATTGGCCCACTCCCAGCGCGTCCTTGACGGGCACGCCCATCACGACAGCAAAGGGATAGAACGCGTAGCCGAACAGCTTCTGGAGGGTCAGACCGGGCGCGCCGGCCAGATTGCCCGCGAATCCGACGATGACGTTCGCCAGTGCCACCAGGCCTACGAAGGCGATGAGCATCGCGGCGATGTTGATGGCGAGCCTGGCGCCGTCTGCCGCCCCTGAAGCCGCCGCGTCCAGGATGTTCTGCGATACGATCTCGGGCTCGAACTCAACCAGTCCTATCGTAAGAGGCTTCTCAGTCTCCGGGATCATCACCTTCGCGATCGCGACCGCTGCCGGAGCGCTCATCAGGCTGGCGATCAACAGATGGCCGGGGTTCGCCCCGAAGGACACGTAAGCCACCATCACGGAAGAGGCGATTGTGGCCATGAACGCCGTCATGACGACGAAAAGCTCTGAGCGGGTCATTGATTTGATATACCTCCCGATGGCTGTCACGCACTCGATGCCGAAGAACACGAAAAGCGCCGCCGCCACGGACTCGGCGCCCGAGATCCGCATGGTCCAGTGCATGAGCCGCGCCATGCCCCTGACAACGGCCTGAACGACGCGCAGGTGGTAGAGCACGCCTGAGACGGCCGACACGAATATGACGATCGGCAACACCTCAAAGGCCACAACGGCCCCGATGCTGTAATCGCTGACGAGTTTTCCGAACAGGAAGGACGCCCCCGTGTCGCTGCAGGAGATGAGCTTGTTGAAGAGCTTCTGAGTGCCGTCGAAGAACCAGAGGCCCATGTTCACCCCCCAGGGGCTCAGCAGAAGCAGGCCCAGGACCATTTGGAGGGCCAGCCCCCACAGAACCACCCTGATCCTGACGGCGCGGCGGTTCTCCGACAAGGCCCATGCGATTGCAACCATTACGACCAACCCGCCAAAGCTCACTATCCGATACCCCAGCAAGGTTTCCACGATGCCTTCTCCCCTTACCGGAAAATTCACCGGAAACTGCACGCCTCGTCGGCGTCCTTGCGGCCGCCGCCCCATGATATGAAGGTCGCCCGATGGAGGCAAGAACCTTTGAGTGCGGGTCACGCAAGTCAGGACCCGACGGCGGCCCCGCCAGGGATGTCCCCAAAAGGGTTCGGAACGCACTCACCGGCCATGCGCAAAGCCCTGACGAGCTTCTCCTGCGCTTGACTGCGAAGGGCAGGGAAGGTATCCTTCCTGATTTTGGGCGCTTGCCCGCTAAAGACCGAACGCAGACTTTTCTTCTTGTGAGCCGGCGAAGCAGCGGGCCACCCTGCCCCGCACCCGTTAGATGCCACCCCAGAGGGGCTCTCTGCCGCACCAGGCGCACATGTGTCATTCTGACGCATGCCGAACCTGTCAAAATAAGTCGCTCCGGACATAGTTTGCAGACTGCATGGAAAGGCAATCCGGAATAGCTCGCCAACCGCGCCCCCGATGGCAACGGTGTGAGGACTGCCTTGTACAGCTGCATGGTCGCATCCGACAGATAGCGGCAGGATAAGCGAAGAGGCGGTCAGGCGATGTACGCATGCCCGCGCATCTTGCTACGGGGCCGCGCGCGGAGCAAGCCCCGAAGAGTCGTCCCGAAAGGCCCGAGGCGCCTTATGAGCCAGGCGTACGCCAAGAGGCCGAATGCAGCGTGCTTTCCCTGTGTACTTCCTTCAGTCGTAAACCTAACTGTTTGCCACAGAGCCGGTTATGACCGAAGGCGACGCCCGGTCAAGGCCGCACACCCCGCCCGTGCAGGCGCGGAAGAAACAAGCCGGTCCCGACAGGTGACCGCGCATTCTACATGGGTGCGCCCCCACCCGAGACTATCAGAGAGCGCCGCCGCACGGAAGTCCCGTCTGGGTGGGGGGTTCTGACTTTCGCCTGTGAGCCGAGGTCAGAGATGCGAATAGGAGCGGGTGCGTTTTGTGGCACTGCGCGTCCGGCATTCTGCCCGGAGCCGCGTTGCGCGCCGCAGCAGACCTTGCCTTGCGAGTCCGAAATGATGGGGCTGGCACAGCAATTGCGGGCATAATACGGGATTCTTTGAGGCCCAACCTGAATGGTGCTACAGGGAGGGGCAAAGCAATGGCAGTGGTAATCATCACCGGCTCTGCGGGCCTGGTCGGCTCCGAGGCCTCCCGCTACTTTGCCGAACGAGGACTTCAGATAGTCGGCATTGACAATGACATGCGACGGGTGTTCTTCGGGCCCGACGCCTCCACAGAATGGAACCGCCTGCGCCTGGAGCAGGAACTGGGGAAAAACTACATCCACGTTGTCTCTGACATCAGGGACAGCACGGCCGTCCGGGCCCTTTTCAAGAAATACGGGCGCTCCATCAAGCTCGTCATCCACGCGGCGGCCCAGCCTTCACATGACTGGGCAGCTACAAGGCCCACCACTGATTTCCACGTGAACGCTGTCGGGACGCTCAACCTTCTTAACGCCGCCCTGAAGTTCTGCCCCGACGCACCGTTCATTTTCACCTCCACAAACAAGGTTTACGGGGACGCTCCGAACCGGCTCCCGCTTGTTGAGCTGGAAAAGCGCTACGAGATCGCGCCTGGACACCCGTTCGCGAACGGGATTCCGGAGCACATGTCCATTGACCAGTGCCGCCACAGCATGTTCGGAGCCTCCAAGGTCGCTGCGGACGTGCTGGTTCAGGAATACGGGCGCTACTACGGAATGCAGACCGTTTGCTTCCGTGCGGGTTGTCTGACGGGGCCGAACCATGCCGGGGCGGAGCTCCACGGGTTCCTGTCCTATCTCATGAAGTGCACCATGACGGGAGCTCCCTACACCGTTTATGGCTACAAGGGCAAGCAGGTGCGAGACAACCTGCATTCGGCCGACCTGGTGCGGGCGTTCGACGAGTTCTTCACTGCCCCGCGTTCAGGTGAGGTCTACAACATCGGCGGCGGACGGCAGAGCAACTGCTCCCTGCTGGAAGCGATCGAGATGTGCCAGGAGATTTCCGGCAATCCGCTCATGTGGACCTACACGGAAAAGAACCGCAACGGTGACCACATCTGGTGGATCAGCGACCTGACCAAGTTCCGGACACACTATCCCGCCTGGGAGCCTCGTCACGACGTGCCCCGCATTCTGCGCGAGATCTACAAGGTCAACTCTGAACGCTGGGCGCGGAGCGTCCACGCATGATTGACCGGGGAAAGAAGAACATCCTCGGCGTGTGTGTGGATGCTGTGGACTATGAGGCGGCGGTCAACAAGATCATCGAGGCGGCGCGCCGACAAGCGCCGTTTGCCGTCTGCGCATTGGCCGTGCACGGCGTGACAACCGGCGCGCTGGACAGGCGCCAGCGCTTCCGCCTCAATGCGCTCGACCTCGTCACGCCCGACGGCCAGCCCGTACGGTGGGCCCTCAACTGGCTGTACGACGCCCGGCTGCCCGACCGAGTGTATGGTCCCGCGCTGATGCTGAAGGTGTGCGAGAAAGCCGCCGCCCTCGACCTGCCGATCTACCTGTACGGCAGCAAGCCGCACATCGTGTCGAGCCTTGAGGCGGCATTGCGCCAGAGGTACCCGAACCTGAGGGTGGCAGGCTCGTGCCCTTCCAGGTTTCGCCAGCTCACGCAAGAAGAGGACTGGCAGGTAGTGCGCCACATCCTTCAGAGCGGTGCCCGAATCGTTTTCGTGGGCCTTGGTTGTCCCAGGCAAGAGGCTTGGGTCTACGAACACCGGGATGTGCTGCCGACGCCACTGGTAGCCGTGGGCGCCGCGTTCGACTTTCATGCGGGGGCCCTGCCACAGGCCCCCGCCTTGATGCAAAGAGCTGGGCTTGAATGGCTTTTCCGCTTCCTCTGTGAACCGCGACGCCTGTGGAAGCGGTACCTGCTGTTGAATCCCCTGTACGTAGCCCTGCTATTGCTGCAATGGACGGGGCTGGGGGTGCTGCGCCCGTCTGCAGGGATTCGCCCGGAAGCCACGCGTCGGGAAGGCTGAGGGGATGTCCACGTTGCGGCAGAATTACCCTTGCATTTGCGCAGGCATGAGTTATAATAGGCCCCCTTGCGTGTGGTAGATGTTGAGAGTTTGGCAGTAAGGCCTGAAGGAAGGTCTTGTGCGATTGGCGTGGCAAATCCGAGCTGCCCTCGCATAGCGCCTTCATTTCTCATTCGCTGTGCTTCGGATTGCATGATGAAAGGCAATACGATGAATCATCAAGTCGCGCGTGGGTTCGGGGCAATAGGGCATCTGGCCCTTGTCGCAGTGCTTGGTGCGGTCATCTGGCTGGCGGCCGGCTGTGCGCGTGAAACCAGGAGCATTGTCAGACCGCCGCTCGACCCCTCAGGGGAGACCGATCTACAGACGATCCTGGGTCCGGGGGACGAACTGGAGATCCGTTTCTTCTACACACCCAACCTCGACGTCACCCAGACCATCCGCCCAGATGGCATAATCTCCATGCCGCTGGTGGGCGAGGTCCGCGCAGCCGGCCTCAAACCGCTCGAACTCGGGCAGGCACTCAAAGCGCTCTACAAGGAGAGGGTACTGGACCCGGAAATCAACGTTCTGGTCAGGAACCAGTGGTCGCGCCGCGCGTATGTCGGCGGGCACGTCAGGTACCCGGGGCCAGTGGCCCTTCCGGCCCCCCTCACCGTAGTGGACGCCATCATGCAGGTCGGCGGGCCGAAGATAGATTATGCAGAGCTCAGGAACGTCCTGATCATCCGGCCTGAAGGTCCCAGGCGCAAGATCGGATCAATCAACCTTGCTCCCTTTTTCGGCCTGGAAGCGCCAGCGGACGGGCAGACGGCAGAGGCTTTCTATCTGAAGCCCGGAGACATTGTCTACGTGCCCGAGACCCGCATTGTGGAGATCAACC
>CAYYNS010000125.1:0-5625 GCA_964473085.1 uncultured candidatus Brocadiaceae bacterium | reverse complement strand
AGCCTGGCTGGCGCCGGCGCGAATATCGCCGGGGTGGATATTGACATGGAACCCCTGCAGGAAACCGGGGAATTAGTCCGCCAGAAGGGCGTGAAATTCCTTGCCTTGCAGGCCGACGTGACCAGCGCAGAGCAGGTGCAGCAGGCGGTGGAGAGCGCAGCACGGGAATTCGGCTCCCTCGATGTCATGGTCAACAACGCAGGCATCACCAGGGACAACCTGCTGATCCGCATGGGCCAGGAAGACTGGGACAAGGTGATAGCGATCAACCTCACCGGAGTCTTCAACGGCGTGAAGGCCGCCTCGCGCGTCATGATGAAGCAGCGAAGCGGCAGCATCATCAACATCTCCAGTATCGTCGGCATCATTGGCAATGCAGGCCAGGTCAACTACGCTGCCAGCAAGGCCGGCGTGATCGGACTGACAAAGGCGGCGGCGCGCGAGATGGCCAAGCGCGGAATCCGCGTCAATGCGGTGGCTCCCGGTTACATCGTTACCCGCATGACAGAGCAACTGCCTGAGCAAGCCAAGGAGGCCCTTCTGGCGCAGATACCGCTCCAGCGCCTGGGCCAGCCAGAGGACGTGGCGCAGGCCGTCCTGTTTCTCGCCTCCGAGGCGTCGAGTTACCTGACCGGTCAGGTCATCAGAGTGGACGGAGGGATAGCGATGTAGGCGTAGGCGGGCGCATCCCCTCTGCCCATCCATAAGCGGCCAGAGTCGAAGGTCCGGGCCAGACAGGGATGAACGGGATCGGAGCCGTGCACTTGAATTGCGTGTCCGAGACAGTAGAATCTTGTCGAATCCATCTTTACGGGGTTTGCTGAACGAGTCTGTAATGGTCATTCGTTCCGCCGCACGCAGGCGACAGGAAGGCATCATCCTTACTTGTGGAGGCCGAGGAAGTGTCCAACGAGATCGCTCAGAAGGTCAAGTCCATGGTTGCTGAACGGATGGACGTCGAAGAATCCAAGATCACGGAAGATACGCACTTTGTCAATGACCTGCAGGCGGACTCCCTTGATATGGCGGAGCTCGTGATAGACATGGAGGAGGAGTTCGGCATCCAGATCACCGACGAGGAAGCCCAGAAGATCGAGACGGTTGGCCAGGCGGTCAAGTACATCGAGGAGCATAAGAAGCCGTGACCCAGCTCAGGCGCGTAGTTATCACCGGTACCGGCATCGTCTCGCCTGTGGGCAATGACAGAGAGACTGCGTGGCGGAACATCTGCGAGGGACGCAGCGGCATCCGAAGGATCGAGGCGTTCGACACGAGCAATCTGGAGGTCCACATAGCCGGCGAAGTCCGGGATTTTGATCCCCTACAGTGCGGCAGCAAGCGCGAAGTGCGGCGGATGGACCCGTTTGTGCGGTACGCCATCGCCGCCGCCGACCAGGCTGTCAAGCAATCCCGGCTCGTGGAAGACGGATTTGATCCGGAGCGCGCTGGCGTCTACATCGGGACGGGCATCGGGGGTCTTCAGGAGATCGAGTCGCAGCACCTCATGCTCCTCCAGGCCGGGCCACAGCGCGTCAGCCCGCTGATGATCCCAAAGCTCATGACCAACGCTGCTGCGGGTCACGTCAGCATCCGGTACGGCTTCGCGGGCCCGAGCATGTCGGTCTCCAGCGCCTGCGCCTCCGGCTCGAACGCGATCGGAGAGGCCTTCGACTCCATCCGCTACGGGTTGGTGGACGTGCAGGTCTGTGGGGGTTCGGAGGCTGCCATCACTCCGATGGGCGTCACCGGTTTTGCCCAGCTCAACGCGCTTTCCACCCGTAACGATGAGCCGGAGAAGGCCTGCCGGCCTTTCGAGAAGAACCGCGACGGCTTCGTGATGGCTGAAGGGGCGGGGATCCTGGTCCTGGAGGCCCTCGACAGGGCCAAGGCGCGGGGGGCCACCATCCTCGCCGAGATCATAGGCTACGGCTCCAGCAGCGACGCCTTCCACATGACGCTGCCCGACCAGCAGGGCAAGGGAGCGCTGCGCGCCATGTGCAATGCCATCCGCGACGCAGGCATCAAGCCCGAAGACGTTGACTACATCAACGCCCATGGCACAGGCACCCCGGCGGGCGACGACATCGAGGCGAGGGCCATCATGCAGATGTTCGCAGAGCATGCCAAGAATCTGGCTGTGAGTTCTACCAAAAGCATCTTCGGCCACCTGCTGGGAGCCTCCGGGGCTGTGGAGAGCTTGGTCTGCATCTGGGCGATCCTGGATGATATCTGTCCGCCCACGATCAATCTGGACGAAGTGGACCCTGCGTGTGCCGGCCTGAACTACGTCCCCCACGTGAGCCAGAAGCGTCGGGTGAACGTGGTGATGAACAACTCGTTTGGCTTCGGCGGGCATAACGTGGGGCTTATATTCAGGAAGTATCTCCAGTGAGCCGCCCTGCGCCGCCGGGCAGGCGACCGCCAGTGCGAATGCGTCGAAGGCGCCGCGCTTAACTGAGGACGGCGCCTTCGGCTTTTTCGCCGGAGGGCAAATGCCCTGACGGCCTGGCAGGCGCCTCGGCACGGGAAGATCATGGCTGCAAAGGTCGTCCACATCATTACGAGAATGATCCTCGGAGGGGCGCAGGAGAACACCCTCCTCACCTGTGAGGGACTGCACCGCTCTCCCGAATGGAAAGTGACCCTGGTGACGGGACCGGCCCTGGGTCCGGAAGGCGAGCTGGTCAACCGCGCGCTTCGCGCAGGCATCCCCACAATCATCGTTCCAGAGCTCAGACGCGCAATTCACCCCTTGCGCGACACAGTGTCCCTATCGAAGCTGCTCCGAATCGTCCACGACCTGCAGCCAGACATTGTCCACACCCACAGCTCCAAAGCAGGCATCCTGGGCCGGCTTGCCGGCAGGCTGGCGCGCGTCCCGGTAGTGATCCACACGATTCACGGCCTCCCCTTCCACCCGTTTGAAAAGGCGCTGGCCAATGCCTGCTACATCGCCGCTGAAAGAGTGGCGGCACGCTGGAGCGACCGCCTTGTCTGCGTGGCGGATGCCATGGTGCGCCAGGCGCTCGCAGCCGGCGTCGGCACTCCTGAACAGTACGTCACGATCTACAGCGGCATCGAAGTCGAGGCATTCCTACAAGCGCAACAGCACCGGGAGGAGATCCGCAGAAGGTTCGGGTTCTCAAATGAGGACATCGTCATCGGAAAAGTGGCACGTCTGTTCAACCTGAAAGGCCACCAGTACGTTATTGCCGCTGCCCCTCAGATCGTTCGTCGTTGCCCCCGTGTCAAGTTCCTCTTTGTTGGCGACGGCACGTTGCGCAGGCGGCTGGCGGCGCAGGCCGACAAGCTCGGCGTAGCCGACCGGATCGTGTTCGCAGGGCTCGTGGACTCCAGCCGCATCCCCGCCATGATCAGCGCCATGGATGTCGTTGTCCACGCCTCGTTGCGCGAAGGCCTTGCAAGGGTTCTCGTGCAGGCGCTCCTGGCCGCGCGCCCCGTTGTGAGCTACGATGTGGATGGCGCTGCGGAAGTGATAATAGACGGCGTCACGGGACGTCTGGTTCCGTCACGGTCAGTCACTGAGCTGGCCGATGCGTTGGTCAACCTCATCGAGCACCGCGATATGGCGGCGCAAATGGCACTGGAAGGGCGACGCCGTTTCGCCGAGGCGTTTCGGGCCGAAACCATGGTCCGTCGCTTGGAAGGCCTTTACCTGGACCTCCTGAGCGAGAAGAGGATCGCGCGCAACGCCTGATATGATTGACTCCTCAAGGCACGGTGTCCTGACTCACTTGCAGCCCCCATCCACAGGCCGCCAGCCAGCGCGTCGCTTTCGATTTGAAGCGTAATCCTTTATCATGTATCCCCGGTTTCGCGCAACGACACGTCCGATCATCACTGAGGGTAAAAATGGCCGTAGAAACTCGGACCTTCACGTTCAGCACGCAGGCGGACACGGATGTCGTGGACGTGACGAACGACGTTGCCAATCTGGTCAGCCAGAGCCCGGTCAACGATGGCATCGCCGTTGTGTTCGTTCCCGGGTCAACGGGCGCCATCACCACCCTGGAGCACGAGCCTGGCCTGGTGCAGGACATCAAGAACTTCTTCGAGCGCATCGTGCCCAAGGGCCAGTATTACTATCACGAGGAGCGGTGGCACGACAAGAACGGGCATGCCCACATCAGGGCAAGCCTGGCGGGGCCATCTGTCACCGTTCCGTTTCGCGACAAGCGGCTCATGCTCGGCACCTGGCAACAAATCGTCTTCCTGGACTTCGACGTCCGCCCCCGGGAGCGAGAACTGATCGTACAGATCATCGGAGAGTAATTCAGCGGGCCGTTACGAGCAGTTGTGTTCTGCCTCAGCAGAAGGCCATTTTCTCGAGCGAGTGTGCCATGAGGAGATACGAACAGGTTCAAAGAATGCGCAGCACGGCGATCTTTGCGGTGATCAGGGCCGACAGCTCCAAGCAGCTCATAGACGTGGCATGGGCGCTCCGGGAGGGCGGGTGCGACCTGATCGAAGTGACCATGACTACGCCCAACGCCCTCGCCGTCATCGAGAAAACGGTGTCGGAGCTCGGCGACAAGGTTCTGGTCGGCGCGGGAAGCGTCCTTGACGGCGAGACGGCGCGGGCAACCATCTTGAGCGGTGCCGAATACGTGGTGAGCCCTATCACCAACTATGGCATGATCGAAATGGCTCACCGCTACGACAAGGTTGCCATACCAGGCGCATACACGCCCACCGAAGCACTGAACGCTTACACCGCAGGGGCGGACTTCGTGAAGATCTTCCCCGCCGACGTGGGCGGCCCCGAGTACGTCAAAGCCATCAAGGCCCCCCTGCCCCAGATTCCCCTCGTGCCGACCGGCGGCGTTGACCTCGACACCATTGAGGCATTCTTCAAGGCGGGAGCGGATGCTGTGGGCGTCGGCAGCGCCCTGGTCAAAAAGGATGCTCTCAAGAAGGGCGACATGGAGGAGATCAAGCGCACCGCAGGCGCATTCATGGAAAAAGTGCGCAAGGTGCGGGGAAGCTGAGGCTGGTTTTCAGTTGGATTCGGTGGCCGCAAGGCCTATAATGATCCACTGAAGGTCGGGGCGTGGCGCAGCCTGGCTTAGCGCGCTAGCATGGGGGGCTAGAGGTCGCGGGTTCGAATCCCGCCGCCCCGACCATCCTCCTTCGCTCCTCGCTGATGCTCGGAGCTACGGAGGACGAGTCCCTCCTGGCTGCTCGTAATGTCCGCCGAGAGCTGTATACTGGCGCGAAGGAGATGGTCGAAATGCCCTGCGTAGCCTTGGCGAAGCAGGGCCGACACCCTTTGTGGTTCTCCGAAGGGGGAGCCACATGTGCGTGAGAAGGCTCGTGAGTGAACCCCGCTGGGGGGCCAGTCCCTCGATGAGGCCTCCGGGAACAGCGCTTCCCGCGTAGGCCAGCATGTAGGCCGTCCAATTCACCCCCCTGACGGCGAAATTGCTGACGGGCCAGCGGTGGATGGCCACATCCACGCGCCCGCCGGGGGCAGATACGGGTCAGGGCCCCGCGGGCCTCTGCAGACGGCCTTTCAGCGCCCCCAGAAAAGCCGCTGCGCGTTGGTCTCGGGCAGGCCGGCCTTCAGGATGCGGTCCGCTGCCGCCTCGACGTCGTACTTGACCC
>CAYYNS010000124.1:0-5738 GCA_964473085.1 uncultured candidatus Brocadiaceae bacterium | reverse complement strand
GTTGGTCTTCTTCCTCACCATGGAGGCCTTCGGCAAGGTCCACCCCTCCCACCGCAGCTACGCCCAGTGGGACCAGATGGAGGAGAAGGAGCGTCAGCTCCACCGGCGGGACATGGCTGACCTCTACCTTGCCACGGCCGAGCGCTACGAGCACAACGCCGTCTTCCTCCATCCGAACCCCAGCACGGAGGAAGAGGCCTGTCGGCTGATTGATCTGGTGAGGGACGGCTCGGGCGATCGCTACTTCCTGATGCTGCACGGAGACGCCACCTTCGGCGTGCCAGACGGCGCGCACATGATGCAGTTCGCCTGCCGCCTGGCTGAGGAGCCGGAGAAGGTGAAAAGCGAAGCAGAGACCATGGTGCACAGGGCCGTCGAGCGCGCCGAGCGATTCAGGCGGCACGGGGGGCTCGACGGCTTCGCGCTCTGCACCGACTACTGCTTCAATACCGGTCCGTTCCTCAGCCCGACCCAGTTCGGCGAGTTCGTAACCCCTTACCTGGCCAGCCTCATCGCAGCGTACCGAGCGATGGGCTTCTACACGATCAAGCACACGGACGGCAACGTCATGCCGATCCTGGACCAGCTTGTGCAGGCCGGGCCGCACGCGCTCCACTCGCTCGATCCGCAGGCGGGCGTTGACATCGCCGAGGTCAAACGCCGCTACGGACGCAGCATCTGCCTGATCGGGAACGTCAACTGCGGCCTGCTCGACACCGGCACGGATGAGGAGGCTGTCGAGTCGGCCCGCTACGCGCTAAGGCATGGCATGCCCGGCGGCGGCTACGTCTTTTCGACGAGCAACTGCATCTACACTGGCATGCCACTGGCGCGCTACGAGCTGATGCTGGATGTCTGGCGCCGGGAGGGCAACTACTGAGCTGGCGTGACGGATGCCTCGGTGATCGGCATCGGGCACATCGGAGCCGGCAGGATGGCCCGTGCTGTGAAGTGCACAGGGCCACCCAGCCAGCGGGGCTACGTCGGCACCCACTCCCCTTGTTCTGTTTCGCTGTCGCTGAGCTCGTCCAGGACCAGGATGCGGCCGCAGTTGTGGCAGTAGACGAGCTCGGTGCCCCGCATCAGCTCGTTCTCGGTCTGCTTAGGGACGCTCGTGAAGCACCCTTGGCAGATCCTCTTTTTCACCTTCACGATCGCCGTGACGCCGCGGGACCTCGTCAGGCGGTCGTAGGCTTGCAGCAGGGCGCTACCGATTGTTTTCCTCAGGTCGTCTCGCTGCTGCGTGAGCTCGCCGATGCGCCGGTCATAATCGGCGGCCTGCTGGCCCACGCGCTGTTCGGTCTGTTGGAGGGTTTCCTTCTGGGCCGCCAGCCCTGCGTCCAGCTCCGTCGCTTCGCGCTTCAGGTCATCCACGCGCAGGAGGAGCTCCAGCGCCTCGTCTTCCCACTTGGAGATGTCGGCCTGGTTGCTCATTAGGGTGTTGCGGATGGCGTCGTAGTCGGCCTGCCGCTTGGTGACGTTGAGCTGGACCTTGAGCCTGGCATTTTCATCCTCCGCCTTGCGTATCTTGACCTCAAGCGCATCCGCCATTTTCTGGCTTTCCAGTTGCTGGGCCTTGGTCTCACTGCGGCGCGTGGCGAGGTCCTCCACAATGCGGCGCTGCTGGTCCGTGTCCAGGTGGAGCGCTTCTCTGTCCCTCTGGTGTCGCGCGATGTCCGCGTTGATCGCCTGAAGCTCTATGAGCTGGTCGAGCGTTTCTCTGAGCTTCATTTCCGACGCCGTTTCAGTGAGCAGGGGGGATAACAAAAAAGGCCCGGACTCCGTGGAGCCGGGCCATGGCAGCGTACGCGGCCGCGCCCCTGCGGCGCGGCCACCGCGTCGGGACTCGCTTACATCTCGTCAAGCGCCGTGTCATCTGTGCCTTTCAACTGGGACGACTCCTTATGTGAGCAGACATTTTACGAGGCCTCGGACAACCCTTCAACAAACCCTTCGAGTTTGCGGCTGCGCACGGGGTGCTGGAGCTTGCGGATGGCCTTCGCCTCGATCTGCCGGACGCGCTCGCGAGTGACGTTGAAGATGCGGCCGACTTCCTCCAGAGTGTAGGTATAGCCGTCTCCGAGCCCGTAGCGCAGCTTGACGATCTCCCGCTCACGGTAGGTCAGGGTCTGGAGCACGCTGTCAATCTTGTCCTTGAGCATTTCCTGGGTGGCGACGGAGACGGGGGATTCGGCGGTCTCATCCTCGATGAACTCGCCGAAGGAGCTTTCTTCGCTGTCGCCGACGGGCCGGTCGAGGCTGATCGGCTTGCGGGAGATCTTGAGCACGCGCCGGGTCTCAGCCACGCTCAGCCCAGCGGCTTCGGCGAGCTCCTCCAGGGTGGGCTCGCGCCCCAGGTCCTGGGACAGCTCCTTCATCACCTCCCTTATGTTGCTCATGGTCTCGATCATGTGGACGGGGATGCGGATAGTGCGTGCCTGATCAGCGATGGAGCGGGTGATTGCCTGACGGATCCACCAGGTGGCGTAAGTGCTGAACTTGAAGCCGCGGCGGTACTCGTATTTGTCAACCGCACGCATCAGGCCGGTGTTGCCTTCTTGGATCAGGTCCAGGAAGTTCAGGCCACGGTTGCGGTACTTCTTGGCGATGCTGACGACCAGTCGCAGGTTGCCGCCGGAGAGATGCTGCTTGGCCTGCTCGTATTCGTCGTGCACCTCGCTGGTGACCTCGACGCGCTGCTTGAAGATGGGGTAGGGCATGCAGGCGAGGTCTTCCAGGTGTGTGAACTCGGCCTCCAGTCCGCGCTTGCGGGCTTTGTTCTTGCGCGAGTTGTCGAGGCCCGTGAGCTGCCGCTCCACCTCGCCCATGCGCGTGTAGAGCTCCATGATTTGTTTCATCATGGGCTGGATCTTGCGGGTCCTGAGGCCGAGTTCCTCCAGCAGTATCTGCCCCTTACGGTTCCAGTTCTGCATCTTGCGCTGCAGTTCGACCTGCGCGGCGGGGCTGAGCCTTCTTTCCCGCCACTGTTTCCACGCCTCGTGCGTGCGCTCCAGGAGCTTGCGGGCTGTGGCAATGTTCTCCGGCAGGCGGGCTGCCAGGCCGTCCTTTTCAAGCTCGGGTACTGCCGCAACGTTCAGCGTGCGGTCGAAGGGCACCTCGCCCCCGTGCACGTCCTGCAAGGTCTCTATGCACTGCTCGATGCAGGGGGCGAACTGGAGGATGCGCTTGCGGAAGCGCTTGCGGGCTATCTCGATGTTCTTCGCCAGCGCGATCTCCTCCTCACGGGTCAGCAGGGGGATCTCGCCCATCTGGGTCAGGTACATCCGCACCGGATCGTCAATCTCCTCCGTGCTGCCGACGATTTCCTCTTCCTCTTCCCCGGCTTCCTCCGCGGTCTCCTCGGCAGGCTCGGCTTCTTCGGCCTTTTCTTCCAGCTCGGACTCGTCAATGAGGTCTATGCCTTTCTGGTCGAGCATCAGCAGGATTTCGTCAATGTATTCCGGGCTGACCGCGTCGTCGGGCAGGAGGCTATTCATCTCCTCATAGGTGAGGAACCCCTTCTGCTGACCCCGCGCGATCAGCTCCTGGACTTCGTCACCTGGCACCGGCGTCTGGGTTTTTTTCTCTTCGCTGCTCATCAGCCTTCCTTCCGGGGATTGAGCCTGGCAGCCTTCCTGTCCTGGCTGCGGCGCAGCTCCTGGTAGATGCGCAGTTGTTCGTCTTCGTCACGGACTTCGCGGCTGGGGCCCTGCGTCGTGGTGCTCGTCACGGGAGCCCCTCCCCCTGCAACTGTGTGCAGGAGTTCCTGCTTCCTTTTCTCCGTAAGCCTCTCTTCCAGGTAATCGCATAGCGCCTCGTAGCGCTGGGCCGGTGTGTGGGTGGTGACGACCTCGCGGCGACGCTCTTCCTCCGCTACCGCCTGGGAAGCCCTGGCGATGGCCTGAGGGTCGTCCAGCGCGTGGATGAACTCCCCGGCTGTCACCACTCCCTCGGCGCGACAGCGCTCTAACAACTTCTCCACCAGTTCCCAACCCGGGCACTCCCGCAGCACATCGGCTTCCATCTCGCCGCAGGCCCTTTGCTGGAGGTCGGCGTTGACGAGCAAGAGCCCCAGAAGTTCGCACAGCACCGCCTCGTCTGCTGAGAGCCGACCGTCCTCAGCCGGCCCGGGCGCCCCGGGGCCGGCCACAGCGCGCTGGCGCGACCAGACACGCTCCAGGTAGGCCCATGCGCTGCGTTCGGCTATGCCCAGTTCGCCAGCGATCTGCCGGATGAGCATGTCGCGTCTTGCCTCGTTGTTGACCTTGAGGGCCAGCTCGGCCAGGTCGTCGAAGACCTTCGAGCGTCCGCTCACCGTCGCCACGTCGTAGGCCTTGCGGGCCAGCCGCAGCCGGAATGCCAGGAAGTCCTCGCTCCCCTGCAGCCGCTCCCGGAAGGCGTCGGCCCCATGCGCCAGCAGGAAGTCGCACGGGTCCTGTCCGGCCTCCAGGGTGGCCACGCGCACGTCCAGGTCCTGCGCCAGCAGCACCTCGATGCTGCGGCTGGCGGATTTCTGCCCGGCCTCATCGGCATCGAAGACCAGGACGATCCGCTCGCACAGTGCGGCCAGAGTGCGGGCGTGATGCTCCGTCAGGGCCGTCCCCAGCACCGCCATCACCGGCTCCACGCCGAATTGGTGGGCCATGATCACGTCCGTGTAGCCTTCCACGATGACGGCCGTCTGGCTGGCGCGGACCGCCTCCCGTGCCTCGCAGAAGCCGTAGAAGCACCTCCCCTTGCTGAAGAGCGGCCCTTCCGGGCTGTTGAGGTACTTGACCTCTCCTTCCTGGTCGCTCAAGGCCCTCGCCCCGAACCCGATGACTCGGCCATTGCGATCCCGCACGGGGAACATCAGCCGGTCGCGGAAGCGGTCGTAGTAGCCTTCTGCGCCCTGGCGGGCGACTACCAGGCCTGCCGCCTCCAGCACAGAGGGCTTGAGCCCGCGGCCGCGGGCGCAGTCCAGGAAGTGCTCCCACCCCTCCGGCGCGTAACCGATCCGCCAGCGGGCCACAGACTCCTCGCTGATCCGGCGCTGCTTCAGGTAGTCCCGGGCCCGCTCTGAGCCCTTCGCCTTCTGGAGGCACCTTGAGTAGAACGTGGCGGCCAGCTCGTTGGCCTGTAGCAGTTGGTCAAGCTCCTGTCGTGACGGGCCCGGCTCGGCCTGGTACTGGCTCAGGTCAACGCCGGCCTCTCGCGCCAGCATCTGGAGCGCGTCGTAGAACTCCAGCCCTTCTACCTTCTTCAGGAACGTAAAGACGTTCCCCCCTTCCTTGCATCCGAAGCAGTAGTACAGCCCCTGCTCGGGGTCTACAGAAAACGACGGGGTCTTCTCCGTGTGGAACGGACACAGTGCCCAGAACTTCTTGCCGCGTTGCTGGAGCTTGCAGTAGCGGCTGATCAGGCCGATGATGTCGCTTGATGCGGCGATCTGCCGGATGATGTGTTCGGGTACCCTGCCGGCCAAAGGATATCCTTTGAAGGACGTTGCGTGCTGATGCGGACTATTAGAGCCTGTATCAAAACCTCCCGTGGCCGCGACGGGGCAGACTTCGCTGCAGGCCAAGGCGCGAGGGCGAGGCTGCATCAAAGGCCCGATGCGCCGAGCCTGAGCAACGCAGGCATCCAGCGAAAGATGCCCCGTCCCTTCGGGTTGCGCCCGAAATCGGCGTCTGCGGCGTCGGGTCTCCTCGCCGTGCCACTGCCCGGCACATGCTCGTCGCCCCTCCTTGGATCCACCC
>CAYYNS010000123.1:0-5771 GCA_964473085.1 uncultured candidatus Brocadiaceae bacterium | reverse complement strand
TCGTCTCTTTTCGCGTGAGGGTCCACAAGCGCAAGGGCACGTTCGTCCTGTGCTGTCTGCGGCCCGCGGTCCAGGAAGTGATGAAGATCGCGGGGTTTGACGAGTTATTCTCCATCAGCAAGAGTGAGTCCAGGGCCATAGCGCGGGCAAGGTAGGGGTGCGGCGATGGACGGGCACGAGTTGATCAAGACCATCCGTGAGAAAAAGGTCCGGGTTGTGGACTTGCGCTTCATGGATTTCCTCGGCCTGTGGCAGCACTTCAGCGTGCCGGCTGAGAAGATCACAGCAGAGTCGCTCCAGGAGGGCTTCGGCATAGACGGCTCGAGCGTTCGGGGATGGCAGGCCATCAATGAGAGCGACATGGTCATCATTCTCGACCCGGCCACTGCGGTGATGGACCCCTTCGGCGAGCTGCCCACGATGATCGTCAACTGCATGATTGCCGACCCCGTCACCAGGGAGAACTACGCGCGCGACCCTCGTTTCACAGCCGTGAAGGCAGAGCGCTATCTCCAGACGTCGGGCGTGGGCGATACGGCCTATTTCGGCCCCGAGGCCGAGTTCTTCGTTTTCGATGACGTGCGCTACGACTCCACGCCGAATTCCTGTTATTACTTCGTGGACTCGGTGGAGGGACACTGGAACACAGGGCGCCTGGAGAGCCCGAACCTGGGCTACAAGATCCGCTCCAGGGAGGGCTACTTCCCTGTGCCCCCCGCCGACTCCCTGCAGGGGCTGCGCAACGAGATGATGGCCACCATGCAGCAGTGCGGGCTCGACGTGGAATGCCACCACCACGAGGTCGCCTCCGGCGGGCAGGCAGAGATTGACCTCAAATACGACACCCTCGTGCGGATGGCGGACAAGCTCCTGCTCTACAAGTACGTCGTCAAGAACGTCGCCCGCCGGCATGGCAAGACAGCTACCTTCATGCCCAAGCCCATCTTCGGGGACAATGGCAGCGGCATGCACGTGCACTTCTCGATCTGGAAGGGCGGCGAGCCCCTCTTTTCCGGCGACCGATACGGTGGCTTGAGCGAGGTGGCACTGTGGGCCGTTGGCGGATTACTCAGGCACGGCAAGGCGCTGGTGGCCATTACCAGCCCGACCTCCAACTCCTACCGCCGACTCGTGCCCGGCTACGAGGCCCCGGTGAACCTGGCATATTCCTCGCGCAACCGTAGCGTGGCCATCCGCATCCCCATGATCTCGACCAGCCCGGCTGCCCGCCGCATCGAGTTCCGCTGCCCCGACCCGTCATGCAACCCCTACTTCGCGTTCTCGGCCATGCTCATGGCAGCGATTGACGGCATCAAGAACAGGATGAACCCGGGCGAGGCGCTCGACAAGAACATCTACGAGCTGCCGCCCAGAGAGCTGGCCCGCATCCCATCCACGCCAGGGTCGCTGGAGCAGGCCCTCGAAGAGCTCGAACGCGACCACGAGTTCCTACTCCAGGGAGACGTCTTCACGCAGGACGTCATTGACACGTGGATCAAGTGGAAGCGGGAAAACGAGGTGATGCCCGTCAAGCTGCGCCCTCACCCATACGAGTTCGAGCTTTACTTCGACCTGTGAAAGCCGCCTCCAGGCTTGGCGGCACGCTCTGCTCGGAGGTGCCCCAGGTGGAGCCCGTCCTTCAGTTAGCCCTCGACTTCGTGAACCTGGAGCAGGCTGTCCGGGCCGCGCGGGAAGCCATCCGGGGAGGCGTGGACTGGCTTGAGGCCGGGACGCCGCTCATCAAAAGCGAGGGCCTGGAGGCAGTGCGGGTGTTGCGCCGGGAGTTCCCCGCCGCTACCATCGTGGCGGACATGAAGGTCGTTGACGCGGGCCGCCTGGAGACCGAGTGCGCGGCGAAGGCCGGCGCGGATGTTGTGCATGTGCTCGGCCTGGCATCGGACTTGACCATCCGCGAGTGTGTGGAGGCGGCGCGGCGCTACGATGCGCGGGTGAACGTTGACCTGGTGGGGCTGGGCGGGACCGAGGCCATGTGCCGCCGCGCAAGCGAGGTGGAGGCAATGGGCGCGGCCTATGTCTGCGTGCACACCCCGATTGACCTACAGATGCGCGGCGAGCTGCCATTCGAGGCCCTCCAGGCAGTCGCATCCTGTGTGCGCATACCGGTCGCCGTGGCGGGAGGCATCAACTCTGAGACTGCACCTCGGGCGCTCGACGCCGGGGCGAGCATCGTAATCGTGGGCGGAGCCATTGCGAAGGCGCCCGATGCAGCGGCCGCCGCGCGTGCCATAAAGCTGGCCATGCAGACACGCAGCGCCGTTCCTACGGAGCTTTACAAGCGCGCGGGGCTCGCTGACATCGCCGGGGTCCTTGCCAGAACCTCGGCCGCCGACGTCACTGAGGCCCTTCACAATAGCGGCGTAATTGAGGGTGTGCAGCCGGTGGTGCCTGGCGCCAGGATGGCCGGCCGCGTCCTCACGGTCTGGACCTACCCTGGCGACTGGGCGAAGCCGGTCGAGGCAATTGACCTCGCCCAGCAGGGCGACGTGCTCGTGATTGACGCCGGCGGGCGCGGGCCGGCCGTCTGGGGCGAAAAGGCCACGATGAGCTGCCTGCAGCGCAAGCTCGCAGGCGTCGTCATCCACGGCGCAATCCGCGACGTCATGAACATCCGCCAGATGAGGTTCCCCGCTTTTGCGAGCCTCGTGACCCCGGTGGCGGGTGAGCCGAAAGGACAGGGCATGATCGGCGTGCCCATCAACATCGGCGGTCAGTACATCCGCACGGCCGACTGGATCGTGGGCGACGATGACGGTGTTGTCCTCATCCCCCAGGAGAAGGTGGTCGAGGTCGCCAACCGCGCCCAGACGGTGGTCGAGCGCGAAGACCGGGAGATGGCAGAGATACAGGACGGCCGCACGCTCGGCCAGGTGTCCGAACTGATGCGCTGGGAACAGCTAAGGAAGACGGGCGATGGCAAACAGGAGGCGCCCTGACCTGTTCGACATGGTCCGCACGCGGCTCGACGACATCAGGCTCCTCCTGGAAGACATGGACGAGCCGGCGGCCGAACGGCTCGTCGGCATTATCCGCCGAGCCCGGCGCGTCTTCGTGACGGGCAAGGGGCGGTCGGGCTACATCGCATCGTGCTTTGCCACGCGCCTGATGCAGATGGGGTTTGAGGCACACGTCCCCGGCGAAGCCACCTGTCCGCGGATCGGCAAAGGGGACCTCATGGTGGCGATCTCCTGCTCTGGCACAACGTCCACGACGGTGCAGTTCGCTCGCATCTCGCGCGACTCAGGTGCAAAGGTGGTGGCAGTGACGGCTGCCGCGCGGTCGCCGCTTGCCAGGGCGGCGCACCACGTCATCGTGGTGCCAGTAACGGTGGAGGGCGTCAAGCAGCGCTACCGCTATGTGCTGGGCCCTCATAGCAACACGCTGTTCGAGGAGGCGCTCCTGCTCTATTTCGACGCGATGGTCTACTCGATGCTCGTGCGCGAAGGCATCTCGAAGGAGCACCTCAGCCGCCGGCACACCAACCTCCAGTAGTCAGGGCAGCACGCCCGCCACAGAGCAGGGGGGATTTCGTCATGAGCCTTCGGTTCGCGGTCGTCGGTCCTGGGAAGGTTGGCAGCGCCCTGGCGAAGCTACTCGCTGGTGCCGGTTACGCGTTCCTGGGGTGCGCAGGCCGCTCGCTGGAGTCCGCCCGCCGGGCCTGCGAACTTGTCGGCTCGGGCCGCGCCACCACCGATGCGGCCGGCCTTACGCGCGGCGCCGAGCTGGTCTTCATCACAACGCCTGACGATGTCATCGCCCAGGTCTGCCGCGAGCTTGCTGGGCGCGGGGCTTTCCGCACGGGGGCAACCGTGGCCCACTGCTGCGGCGCCCTTCCGTCCACGATCCTTGAGCCTGCGCGCGCCTGCGGCGCCCGCCTCGGAAGCATCCATCCACTTCAGAGCTTTGCCACCGTCGAGCAGGCCGTCGAACTGATGCCCGGCTCGTTCTGCTGCGTCGAGGGCGACCCGGAGGCGGTCGAGGTGCTGCGCGCTGTCGCCGGCGCCCTCGGTGCCCGCGTCGTGAACATCCCGACCGAGAGCAAACCGCTCTACCACGCAGCAGCCGTGATGGCCTCGAACTTCCTTGTTGCCCTTGAGAACGCTGCGGTCAAGCTCGGTGAGGCCGCCGGGATAGGACGCCGGGAGGCGCTCGAGTCGCTCCTGCCGCTGATCCGGGGAACGGTCAGCAACATGGAGAAGGTGGGGATTCCGCAGTGCCTGACCGGCCCCATCTCGCGGGGTGACGTTGAGACGACACGGCGGCACCTGGAGGCGATTCGGCGGAGGGCACCTGCGCTCCTTTCCCTCTACAGGGTCCTTGCCCTCGAGGCGGTCGAGATCGGCCTGGCGAAAGGCACGCTGTCGTTGGCGCGCGCAACCGAGCTGCGCACCTTGCTCGCCTCATAAGTGCGCGGAGCACGAGTTACCTGATCGCGCCCGATGCGCGGAGCGCCAGGGCCTGTGCCTCCTGGAGCACCTGATCGTAAGGCCCCGCAGAGGGATCAGCAAAAAGCCTCGCGGCCACCAGCACACAGACAAGTGGTATCTCCCGCGCTCTGGGTGGCGCCCATGTCGTCTGGCACATGCCGTAGAGCCCGCTTTGCGCTGCGTAGCGGGCGAAGCCGGGGATAGCGCGCGGGTCGTGCCACGTCGCCCCCATCACGCGGAATCCCTTCTGGCGCAGATAGTCGCTGCCGCCGTACGCCTTAACTGGCGCGTAAACCCAGTCTATCATGACGATGTCGCGCGGCAGCTCGTCAATGGCGCGCCAGGTGCCCGCGCGCAGGCCGTTAGTCGTGTTGTGCGCGGGCTCATACAGCAGCATGTCCGCCCACATCGTGCACCCGATCCCCTGGCCTTCAAGCCAGTCGTGCAGGGCGTTGACGTGGTCCGCAAAGAGCCTTGCGCCGTCGCGCGTGCGGCCGCCCTCGGGGAGCCCGAAGGCCTGGGGACGTGACGGAATGTCCACCTCGTCGAGTCCGAGGTGAAAGACCCGAGGCTCGAACGCCTCCAGCAGCTCGCCGATAAGGTCGCACAGGTAGGGGACAGTTTTCGGGTGCTCTGGATCCAGCGTCCATCCGCGCGGGTCCCCGCGCAGTTCGGGGTAGGCCAGGGCCAGTCCTGACTCGCCCTGGTGGGCAAGCGCGTTGTACTCTGGCACGACCTCCATGCCGAGCGCTCGCGCCGTCGAAATGAGCCCGTGCCATTGCGCGCGGGAATAGGCCCAGCGAGCGGCCACCTTCGGGTGCGTTCGGTACGGGAACGACCGCCCGACCTCGAACATGAGCTGGTTGTAGCCTAGAGGAGCCGCGACCTCTTCCAGCAGTCTCGACACCTCCCCTAGGTCAACCGGCGAGTATTGCATGGTCAGGTGAAGGGCGCGCTTCTGCAGGGATTTCTGCGAGAGCGGTCCGACCCACGCGCCCAGGGACGCATAGCGACGTGCGAGGGCAGTCTGCGCCCGGGCGGTGGCAGCAAGCTGGCGCTCGGCCATTCTCAGGTCTTCGATCCAGCCGCGCCTGGCGGCATGCGAGACCGGGGCGATCTCGAGCACGGCCCGGAGTTTTTCACCGCGCGACAGGGTCTGCACGTGGCTATGTGCGCCAAGCACGAATGCGCCCGTCTTGACGCCGTAGAAGTAGCGCTCGATGTTCCCGCAGGCGCGGATCGCGACGCCGTGCTGCGAGCCGAGCGTCCACCACGCCGCTGGCTGATCAACTGAGGTCCCCGCCCTGTATTCGACTTCCCCGTAGG
>CAYYNS010000122.1:0-5774 GCA_964473085.1 uncultured candidatus Brocadiaceae bacterium | reverse complement strand
CCTGTCGCTGCCTCCGCCCGAGCCTGCGTGCGAGGTCTCGTCATTCTTTGAACTGGACCGCCAGGTCGGCGACCGGGGCATCGTGCACGTGAACCTGGGGTTCAACCCCGCCGGGTTCGTCGCGGACCTGTTCGGCTCGACCAACTTCGCCCTCATGTGCGCGACCGACCGCCAGACGCTCCACACCCTCTGCGGGCACCGGATGAGGATCATCCTCGATAGGCTCAAGTTCCTGCTGGCCCGGGGCGTCGGTCCGTACTTCTGCCTGTCCGGACAGGAGTACATCACCCCGCCGCTTCACGGGCCGCGGGACTTCTACGACTTCAATGTGCGCTACGACAAGCCGATCATTGACCTGGTGCACGATGCTGGTGGGCGCGTGCACGTCCACTGTCACGGTTCCATCAAGACGGTCTTTCAGGGGTTCCTCGATATGGGCGTGGACGTGCTGCACCCGTTCGAGGCGCCGCCGATGGGCGACATCACGCCAGCGCAGGCGAAGGCGCTGGCGCGCGGACGCATCTGCCTGGAGGGCAACATCCAGATCGCGCGCATCTACGAGGCCACGCCGGATGCGATACGCCGGGAGACGCAGCAGCTCATCGAGACGGTCTTCGACGACAGGCGAGGGCTGATCGTGTGCCCCAGCGCCTCCCCCTACATCCCAGGGGCGGGCGAGCAGTGCCTCCCGCAGTACGAGGCGATGGTGGAGGCCGTGCTGAACTGGAAAGGCTGAAGGGCACATTTCAGGAAGGGAGCGCAGATGAGCCAGAAAAAGGTCCGGATCGGTTTCGTGGGAGCAGGCGGGATGGGGCAGTGCGCACACCTGAAGAACTTCGCCGCGCTGCCCGACTGCGAGGTGGTCGCCATCGCCGAGCTGCGGCCGAAGCTGCGCCGGGAGGTCGCCGCCCGCTACAGCATCCCGCACACCTATGAGAACCACGAGCAACTCCTGGAAAAGGAGACGCTGAACGCCATCGTGGCCTCCCAGCCGTTCAGCCGCCATGGGGTCCTGGTGCCGCAGCTCCTGAAGGCGGGCGCGCCCCTGTTCACCGAGAAACCGCTCGCAGGCTCCGTGCAGGTGGGCGAGAAGATCGCCCGCGCCGTGCGCAAGAGCAAGACCTTCCAGATGGTCGGCTACCACAAGCGCAGCGACCCGGCCACCATCTACGCGAAGGCCGAGATCGAGCGCCTCAAAAGCTCCGGCGAACTCGGCCCACTGCGCTACGTGCGCATCCTCATGCCCGCAGGCGACTGGGTGGCTAGCGGCTTCAACGACCTGATCCGCACAGACGACCCCATGCCGCAGCTCGAAACCGACCCCCCAGCCCCCGACATGGACCAGCAGACCTACAACCAGTACCTCTCCTTCATCAACTACTACATCCATCAGATCAACCTGATGCGTCACCTGCTGGGCGAACCCTACAGGGTGACCTACGCCGAGCGCTCGGGCGTGCTGCTGGCCGTGGAAAGCGCAGGCGGCGTGCCGGGCATCATCGAGATGAGCCCCTACAGGACAACGCTCGACTGGCAGGAGTCAGCACTGGTGGCCTTCGAGAAGGGGTATGTGAAGCTGGATCTGCCGGCGCCGCTGGCCTCTAACCGCCCGGGCCGCCTTGAGCTATTCCGCGATCCCGGCGGCGCGGCCACGCCCCAGACCGTCGTGCCACAGCTCCCCTGGGTGCACGCCATGCGCCAGCAGGCCATCAACTTCCTGCGCGCCGTCCGCGGCGAGGCCCCGCCCCCATGCGACTGCGAGGAGGCCCTCGAAGACCTCAAGGTCGCCCGCCAGTACATCCGCCTTCTCAAAGGCGCTTGAAAACCGGGCGGCAGGCCCAACGGGCCCTCAGAACATCGGACTAGCCGCCTTCCAGCGCCGCGCGCACGACAGCACGCAGCACGTCCGCCCCACGCCTGCGGGACCCCTCCACGCCGGTGAAGCCGTGGTTGATCTCGTAGAACGCCGGCACGGTGCCGCAGCGCCGCGCAAGCTGCCACTCCAGCGTGCTCTGGTCCAGCTCGCCCGGGTCGCTCGTGGCGCTCAGCGCCGGCGTGTCCCACAGCAGCACGTGCTCGACCTTCCTGTAAAGCTCCACCCGCCCAGGCCCGTACACGGCGCACGGGTCCTTGAGCACGTAGCAGCCGTCGTAGGGATGCTCCGCGAAGGCACGCGTGCCCATGTAGCCGTGGAAGTTCAGGCACAGGTGCGGCTCCAGCTCCGCCGCCCAGTCCCACAGGAGCCGGTCCTCGACGGCCACCGGCGCCTGCCCGCCCGAGGCGCCTGAGAAGTCGGTGAACGGGTTGACGTCCTGCACCGTCCAGCCGTTGCGGCCGTGCACGTTGCCGTCCACGTTGATCATGGGGATGGCCCACAGGTCGCAGCACTTGCGGATCGCGCACGCCTCGGGATGCGCTGAAAGGAGGAAGTCAACGATCCCCCTCACGGCGATTGGGCCGCAGTGCTCGGACGGGTGCTGGCCGGCCAGCACGAGCACGGTCAGCCGCCCTGCGCCCAGGGCCGGCAGGTGGATGCGCGGGATAGCCCGCCCCTCGAAGGCCTCCCCGAGCACATCGCATTCCGCCCCCCCGGCCGCGAGCGCCTCGGCCCACCGCACCATGTGCGAGTAGGGCCACGCCACGTTGCTCGCAACGTAAAGGCTCTTGCCCGGCGGCACGGCCACGCGCGTACCGATGTGCTCCTCGGCGAACCAGTCCGCGCCCGGCCACCTGTTGGTCACCGGCAGCCACAGCCGCATCTCCGTCTCCGAGAACCACAGCCGCGACGGATAATGGCTCATGAAGCCCGTGCGCCCGTCCTCGCCCAGCAGCGGGTCCGGCCAGACCTCAAGCTCGGCCACGCCGCCTTGCGGGTCGCCCTCCACGCGCACGCAGAAGTACTTGCAGTAGGGCGCCTTCTCCCCCACCTCCACCACGCGGAAGCGGCCGGGCGCAAGCTGCGCGATGCCCTTGCCGTTGCCGCACTCGAACTCGCTGGTCACCTTCATGTCAGGCCTCCATGCTGCTTCCGCCCGCCGCGCCGGGTTCGGGTGGATCATACGCCGCGGCTTGTGCGGGATCAAGCTGCCGCTATCATGGACCGGCACGCATCGGGAGGCGCAGCATGACGCTCCAGGAAAGGCTGTCCGTCGGCCTCTTCGTGGCGGCCGTGGGCGTAGTCTACTACCTTGAGGGGCGGCTGATCCTCGCCTGGGCCATCGCCAGGGCGCGCCGCAGGGAGGGCGCCCCGCGCATGCTGCGTGCGCAGGCAATCGTCCTCCACGCCCTCGCCGCGGGCGGGCTCCTTTGCCTCGCCTACGGCCACCTCATCGAGCCATACCGGATGGAGGTGAAGCGCGTGCCGATCTCAACCGGCAAGCTCCGGGCCGCGCGCATCAGGATAGTGCAGATATCCGACCTGCACTGCGACCGGAAGGCGGGAAACGAGGAGCGGCTCGTCGAGACCGTCAAGGCGCTTCGGCCCGACGTTATCGTCTTTACCGGCGACGCAGCGAACAGGCCCGGCGCGGTAGGCAGGTTCCGGGACGCAATGCGCGGGCTTGAAGCCCCGCTGGGCAAGTTCGCCGTGCGCGGCAATTTCGACCTGCGCCTGGGGCAAGACCTCTTCGACGGCACGGGGTTCCGCGAGCTTGAAGGCGAGACCGTCAGGATCGAGGCGCAGGGGGACACGTTTTGCCTGACTGGCCTGACGTGCGCGCGGGACGATTGCACGGACCTGCTCAGCCGCGTGCCAGAGGACGGCTACAGCATATTCCTCTACCACTATCCGGACATCGCGGAGGAGGCCGCGAAAGCGGGCGCGGACCTCTACCTGTGCGGGCACACCCACGGCGGACAGGTGGCGCTGCCGCTTTACGGCGCACTTGTCACGCTCTCGCGCCACGGCAAGAAATACGAGCGGGGCCTCTACACGGTGGGCGACATGCTCATGTACGTGAACCGCGGGATCGGGATGGAGCCAGCGCCGGCCCCGCGCGTGCGGTTCCTGTCAAGGCCCGAGGTCACCGTTTTCGACATTGCGCCGGGGACACGCTGAGCGCCAGCGCAAAGGGATTCACCCTCTCGGCGCTTGGGCTGGTGTGGGTGCCAGGGCTTACCAGTCTGAGGAGTCCGAGACCAGGAAGGGAAGGTCTCGCAAATTCCGGAGGCGCTCGTCGAGCTGGCAGACATCCGTTACCGCGGGCGGGTGGACATGCACCAGTGCATCAGGAACTCCACTTCCCAACACTTTGTCGAGCCTGGCCGGGTCAAACTCGTTGGTCACGAAGAAGAACCGAAGCTTCAGGCCCGTCCTCATAGCGGCACTCTTGTAGCTTATGCCTTCGTCAATGACATCCGCAAGGCGGTCGTGCCGGATGCTCCACTTGGTTGTGATGATGGCTGCTGGCTTGCCATTGCGGAAAGCCGCGACATCAATCCGGGGCCTACGGCTCCTAGTCTGAAGATGTACGGCAGGGAAGACCTCCCTGGCAGGCGCTCCAGTCCTGTACAGAAGCTTCCGGTCCCCGAACTTGCGTAGGACGTAGGCAACGAGTTCAGCGAAGGCCATGCCCAGGGGATTCTGCCGCTGCAGTCCGACGTAGCCCGGCGAGCGCATCAAGAGGTCCACTCGGTTGGCGACCTCGGCCGGTTCGCAGCCCAAGTTGCGGGCGAGGTACACTTCTAGGCGCCTGGCACGACGCACCCACTGCTGCGCCCCAGTTTTTGCCCGGAGCTTGTCGGCCTCAATGATATGGGGCAGCGCGCCTTGCGTGCCGGCAGGCCCATACCAGAGAAGAACCTGGTAGATGCCGAGCCAGGCCGTCGAGGCGCTCTGGCCGCCTGGGTACGTGCACTGCTCGAAAAGGTCTACCGCTCGTCTTGCTGTCCGTTCCCTTGCATGCATAGCTCCCTATGGCTTGACCATACCTATGACCCGCTCTTGGGACATTCTTTGCTCTATCTGTGTGCTCCGAGAATCTCCGTGCCGCATCGGCATCATCCGCTTGTCGCGTGCGATACGTCTTGAGGCCATGCCGACAATACGCCAGCCCACCGACGCGGCCACCTCAGCAAGGCAGTCGTGCGTCCTCACGTCGAGGCCCCGCATGGTGGATGAGCCGACGACCACGACGGCGCAGCGGCCAGGGTTCAGAACCCGAAGCATCTCGGAAAACACAAGCGACATGTCACGGAGGTACATTGACATCACGCGCGCCTTCTTCTCATCCCTCCTCATGATCTCCGTAAGCACCTCCCGCGAAACTTTGCCAAAGCTCTGCAATGGGTGAGCGCCAGTCTTCTCCGTGCCGATGTATGTCGAGCGGAGTTCGGATAGGGCCGTGATAGGCTCCCCGAGCCAGACCAGAGAGAACTTGTGTGCGCGCATGTAATCTATGGCGTTCGCATAGGGCGGCGAGGTGACAATCAGGTCTACCGTATCGTCCCCAACCTGCAGATGTCTGGCGTCGCCTCGATAAACCTGTACGTGGCCCTGCGGGACAGGCCCCGCCAAGCTCCGCAGGTTCTTTCTGACCCTCTGCGAGAACTGTTCTATGGCGTCTTTCGGGATCTTCTCGTGATCTTTGTGGGGCCGAGAATGAGCCAAGTCCCGTGCCATGGACACGCCGCCGGACTTCGTGACGATGATGGATGAGAGGGCCACCTCCAGAAATGCCTTGATGCGGGCATCCTCCACACGGTCAATGGCCTCCACCAACGCCATAAGCTCGAGCTGCGTGCCTGGCATGAACCAATAGTGAATGAACCGCAAC
>CAYYNS010000121.1:0-5780 GCA_964473085.1 uncultured candidatus Brocadiaceae bacterium | reverse complement strand
CGAGCGACAGCGTCCGTTCCGTGTCGTCAGGGAACCTGACGTTCACCGTCTGATCGAGTATCTGATAGCCCACGACCACGCCTTCGCCAAAGGGCGTCCTGACCGTCGCACCCCGGCGTGGCAGGTTCTTTTTGAACTCGGCGTAGAGCTTGTCCTCGAAGTTCAAGCAACACTTGAGCCGTCCGCACCGACCGCTAATCTTGGCCGGGTCGAGAGTGGATTTCTGGCTCTTGGCGATCTTCATGGGGATCGGCTTCAGGGTTCTCAGAAAGGTGCGACAGCACAGCTCGCGTCCGCAGGGCCCGAACTCCCCCAGCAGCCGCGCTTCGTCCCGCACCCCGATCTGCCTCATCTCGATCCGGGCCCGGTAGCGCTTGGCAAGGTCCTTGACCAACGCCCGAAAGTCCACCCGCCCATTGGCCAGGAAGAAAAAAGTAATCCTGTTGCCACCAAACAGGTGCTCAACGCCAACCAGTTTCATCGGAAGGCTGTATTTCGCGATGAGCTGCTTGCACGCCTCGAACTCTTCACGTTCGATGGTCTCGTGGATCTCGCGGGCCTTGCGCATGTCCTGCTCAGTGGCCTTGCGAACGATCTCCCCCTTGACGGTGAGACCATCGCCCTGTAGGGGGGCAGAAACAACTGTCCCCCACTCCAGCCCGCGGTCCGTGCGGAGGATGACCGCATTGCCCTTGCTGAGCTCCTCGGGTGGAGCGGCAAAATACTCCACCGCCTCCCCCGCGCTGTAGCGTACTACAGCATAAACCGGCATCAGACAACCTCTGCCCTTGAACACGATAAACCGATAATATCGCCTATGATTCTACGGTGGGCCCGCGCCTCAGTCAACCAGCCATCTGCTCGCCTTCCCCGCACGCCCTCCGTAGGCCCGCGAAACTCACCAAGGACGCACGTAGATCCCTACCCGCACAGGCCCTCACAGCTCCCCCTTCAGCTTGAACATTCTGAGGAAAATAGCGTTAGGGGTTTTCCCTACGGCCCCTGGCGTGCTGCCCTGGCGTCGGGAGCTGCTACAGGCCCACTCGTGAGAGGAACTCGGGAACGCCCCGGATGCCGAGTCGGAGGCGAAACAGCGCGCCCGCTCCAGGCCCATCCTGCGCCTTGTTGCCCCCGCCGGCCGTGGTCGCGTAGATGTCCGTGTAGTCGGGGCCGCCGAAGGTCATGCTCGAGACCTTCGGTGCCGGGATCTTGATCCGCCGCTCCAGAGTGCCGTCCGGCCTGAATCGCACCAGCGAGCTGCCGTCCCAGAGCGCTGACCACACGTGGCCTTCTGCGTCTACGGTCATGCCGTCCGGGATGCCCAGGGACTCGGCCACGCGCACGAAGAGGCGCCCGTTGCTGATCTCGCCGCTCTGGCGGTCGTAGTCGAAGATACATATCTCTCTGGCGCGGCTGTCGGTGAAGTACATCTTCCGGCGGTCAGGCGTAAAGCCCAGCCCGTTCGCCCCGCCGACGTTGTCCAGGACCATCGTGACCGTGCCATCGCGGTCCAGCCGCCACAGGCGCCCCTTGCGATTGGCAGTCGGCATCGTGCCGCAGAAGACCCGCCCCTGCGGGTCCGCGATCACATCGTTGAAGCGCGAGTCGCGCTCCTCCGGTATATCCTCGATGATGCTCGTGAGGCGTCCGTCCCGCCAGGTCTTCACCGCGCCCCTTGCCATGAACAGCAGCAGCGCGCCGTCGGCCTGGATCGTGAATCCGCCGATGACGTCCCCCTGGTGGCACTGCTCGTGGTGCCCCGTGGCGGGATCGTAGCGGAACAGCCTTCCTTTGGGTATGTCAACCCAATAGAGCCTGCCTTCCATCGGGTGCCAAAGAGGCCCCTCGCCGCAATCGCACCGGTAGTCCGCGATGAGTTCGGGTTTCACCTTCGGCCTTCCTTTCTTTTCAGCGTCCAGGACGCGACTTCGGGGGCGGGCGGTTCATGCTAAGCTGATCAGCCCCCCGCATGCAACGGGAAGCGGCTATCGGCAGCAGCGGGCCGCGACGGTCCGGCGTAGTGCGCGAAAAAAAGGAAGGGGGAACTCGTTTTTTGACTTTGACTGGCTGAATCCAGTAGGCTGGATGTTTCCCGACCTCGGTTCGAGAGCGACACTGGCAGTCGTCTCCGAGCGAGGGATTCCCAGGCGGGAGGACTTGAAAATGAAGCGAAGCGCATTGGCGCTGATCATTGTTGCGGCACTCGCGTTGCAAGGGTGCACCTACCTTGGGCAGCGGCTCAAGGACGCGGGAGAAATGGCGGACATCGGCATTACGGTGTCTGAGAAGCCGGAGTTCGCCGCCTACGGCTGCGCCTTCGGCCTTCTAAGCGGTGGCTATGGCCATATCAACGGCAACCTACTGGGGCTCGCCGGCGGGCATGTCGGCCTGGTGCCACTCAAGCAGGATGTCTGGGGGCTCGGCCCGGTAGGACAGGAAAGATCGGTGTTTGCAGATGGAGCCCCGCGGCACCGCTGCACCGGCGCCATATGCATTGTTCAGGAGACGCCGGAGGGCATGGAGAAATCGTCCTCGTGCTGCCACTACCTGCATCTGGGCTTTTTGGGCTTGGCTGGAAATATTCACTACAAAGAGATCCTGGATTTTGTGCTGGGATTTGCGGGCCTGGATATCTGCAATGACGACGAGCTGGTGCAGGCGTCGGCCCCACGGGCAGAGCCCCCGACGACTGCGGCCTCCAAGCCTCCCGCCACGCTCTTCACGTTGCCGCAGTGACGGCCCATCGGCAGGCCGCTGGCGGTCAAGGGTAGCTGCCCAGCTCCTTCGCCAGCCCCACGATCCGCCGGAAGTTCTCAAGGCTCACGCTCGAGGGCACCGAGTGGTCTGAGGAGAAGATGTAGCCGCCGCCCTGCTTGAGGATGGGTACCACGCGCCGCATCTCCGCCTCGATCGCCTTGATGTCATCCCAGAGCACCGCGTTGATCCCGCCGTGAAGCACCAGCCGGTGGCCGTATTTCCTTTTGAGTTCGACCGGATCCATGCCTGCCTTGACCTCGAGGGGGTTGAGGGCGTCCAGGCCGATCTCGATCAGTTCCGGCACGAACGGGAGGACGTTGCCGCAGGAGTGCAGCTCTGCCTTGACGCCCCGCGCGTGAGCCCACTCGATGGCACGCTGCTGGACCGGCTTGAGGATCTCGCGGTAGGTCCTGAGCGAGAAGAACTGGTGGTACTTATAGCCCATGTCATCCGGCCATACCAGGCAGTCGAACTCATAGCCGGCTTCCCGCACCATGTCCAGGAGCGCCAGGTTGACCTGGAGCTGGTGGTTGAACATGTCGCGGCACCACTCCGGGTCTTCGGCGAGCGCCACCAGGATGCGTTCGGTGCCCACGAACCATGCGTGCGTGATGTCGAACCCGAACCAGCCGCCGCCCTGCATCCAGCATCCCTGCTGGCGCCACTTCGGGTAATTCTCTTTCAGATGGTTCCAGTCAATGCGGTCGCGCGTGGGAGCCATGCGGCGCTTCGCCTCTCGCCACGTGTCCGGATCCTTCACCGTGAAGTCGAGGAACTCGGGTGTGGAGGCCATGTGCTTCCAGTTCTTCATGGTCACGCCCCAGGGGCTGGTGCGGATCACGTATCGGTCGGTTTCCTCGATCACGCGGCTGGGGTAGCGCGGGCTGTTGTCAACGCCGATGGTGGCGACCCTGTCCAGGCCGAAGAAGTCAACGAAGCTCACGTCCCTGGGCATTCCTTCCCGCTGCCAGCGCTCGATCGTCGCCGCCCAGGGCCCGTCAATGATGGGGACGCGGTCTGCCTCGCGGTGCTCGAACATGCACCGGAACCGTTCCCGTGAGGTCATCTGTTTCATTGCGATTGCCTCGCGTGAGGGTACGTGAACGGACGAGTCGAGGTGGCATTCCTCCCCCGTCGTCGAGGATTGCGCTCACAGTGATCGAGTGCGGCTCGTCGAGGCACGCTCCGCCGGGCGCCTTGCCGGAACGTGCAGCGACTCATATCATAACAGGCCCTTGCCCCAAAGGTAGGTGCGTCGAGGCAACAGCGGCGTTCGTTCAGGCTTGTTTTTCGCGGAGGAACTGATGGACAGGGCGCGGATGGCTCAGTGGCGAGATGAGGCGCGGAAGGTGGCGCGTGGCAGCCTGCCGGCCTGCCTTCAGGAGCAAGCCCTGGTGGACTACTTCAGGTCGCGCCACCCCGAGGTGAGCCAGCGCGTGGGCCGCCCGATTGACCTCGTTCGACAGAAACCCTACACCGGCACGCAGAATGCGGGCTACATGGAGTGCCAGGAGTTCTTCGACGCGATCGCGCTGGAGTCCGAGGAGCCGCTCGGCCGGCAGATCGTCACGGTGCTCGACGTGGCGGCCCGTGGGGCCAGTGGCAGCCTTTCGCGGCGATGGCTGAGGCCGGGCAAAGGCGCCCGGCGCAGTTCCAGCTTATGAGCATGCTCGGTGTGACCTCGCCGCCTTGCCAGATGGGAGGCGCGCCGAAGACTGAAGGGAGCGAGCGGATGGAACTCTACGGCTACAGGCGCTCTGACGGGCGCTTCGGTTTCCGCAATCACGTGCTGGTGGTGCCGCTTAGCGGCTGCCAGATGGAGGTCGCCAGGCGGATTGCCGCGCGCGTTCAGGGCGCTACCTGCTTCGCCCACCCGCACGGATGCGACTTCCAGGGGCCGGACTTCGAGCTATTCCAGGCAATCCTGGAGCACGTCACGACGCACCCGAATGTGGGCGGCGTCCTGTTTCTGGCGATGGGCTGCGCAGCCACGCTCTCGATGAACCTGCCTGCCACGGTCAGGCGGTCGGGGCGGCTTATGGAGACGCTGAACACGCAAGCCGCGGGAACCACGCGCAGCGTCGAGACCGGCGTCGAGGCCGCCAGGGCAATGGCCGGGGCGCTTGCGGCGGCAAAGCGCGAGCCCGTGCCGGCTTCGGCCCTGATCGTCGGCACCAAGTGCGGCGCCTCCGACGAGAGCTCGTTCAAGTACTGCCACCCCGTGGTCGGGCACGCCTGCGACATCCTTGTCGAGCAGGGGGCGACGGTCGTGCTCTCGGAGGACTGTGAGCTGGTGCCCGCGGCGCACCTTCTGGCTGAGCGCGCCTCAGGCCCCGAGGTGGCTGCACGGCTGCGGGCGCTCAGCAACGAGGTCAACCGCGGGTGGAAGGCGCGGTTCGGCTACACCCTGGAGGACGTGGTCCTCAAGACGGTCTCGCGCGAGGCGTCGGTGCAGCGCTCGCTCGAGCACGCGGCTAAAGCGGGCAGCGGGCCGATCAGGGGCTTCTTCGACGTGTCCGAGACCATCAAGGGCCCGGGCCTGGTGATCCTGAACGCGCCGAACACAGACCTGGAAAGCGTGACTGCCCTGGCTGCGGCCGGGTGCACCTTGACGCTCTTTACCACCGGGCGCGGCACGCCGGTCGGCTCGCCCGCTAGCATCACGCTCAAGATCACGGCAACCCGCCGCACCTTTGAGCGCATGGGAGAGAACATAGACCTGTGCGTAGCGGGTGTCGGCGAGGGCAGCGAGTCTCTGGAGGACGCCGCCCGGCGGGTAGTGCAGGCTGCTGCGGATGCCGCGAACGGACAGCTCACGAAGGCCGAGCACCTGCACCACTGGGAGGTGGCCATCCCCATCCGCGGCGTGACGTACTGACGGGCAACGCAGCAGGGCAGACTCGCCGTCGCGACGACGGATTCCGCAGGGGGAACGAGGATGACGGAGCGGGAGGCGCCCGCCGTAGGCATCCGACAGATGTTGGAGGCGGACCTGCCTGACGGGATGCGGCTCAAAGAACTGG
>CAYYNS010000120.1:0-5789 GCA_964473085.1 uncultured candidatus Brocadiaceae bacterium | reverse complement strand
AGGTCCGGCAGAACCCCCGCGCGCGCTCCGCCCAGATGCGCGTCTGCGCCAGGCCTAAAGGGATACAGACATGCACATAGCCAGGGTCCTTTACGTCCAGGCGGTCGTCACCGCGCTGGCGCTCTGCGTGGTGTGGCAGACCGCACAGATCCGCAAGGAGGGCTACTGCCTAGAAGAGCTGCGTCGTGAAAAGGAACGCTGTGAAACGGAGGTGCACAGTTACCGCGCTCACATCGAGAAGCTCAAGAGCCCGCAGAGAGTCCTTCACTTGGTGGAGGCCCTGCGTCTGCCGCTCACGCAGACCGCTGCCGAGCCGAGCGCGGGTGTTGTGAAGGATCAGGCCCACAGACTGCCGGTTCAGGTAGCGCGCAGGCCGGCGACCAGCAGAACTGACTGACCGTGAGATGACCGCCGCTCCCAGAAATAACGGCGTCTCTGTGTCGGCCTCCAGCCGGCCGAGCTGCGCCATGCGTTTGAGGGCGAGCATCGGCGCGGGCTTGCTCGCCCTCATCATGCTCCTTTTGGCCCTGCGGCTGGCGAAGTTGCAGGTCCTCGATCACGATTATTACCGGGGCCTTGCCCTCCAGCAGCAGACGATACGGCGCGCCCTGGCCGGCCGGCGCGGCAACATCTACGACTCTCGCGGCAGGCTGCTTGCCACCAGTGTGCGGCGCTGGAGCGTCTTCGTCGACCCCTCTCAGATGCAGCAGCCCGCCGTACGGCGGGCCACCGCCGTGGTGCTCGCGCACGTCCTGAAGATGGACGCCCGCGCCCTCCTGGAGAAGCTTCACGGCCCGGGCCGGTTCGCGTGGATCAGGCGCCAGATCCCGGACGCCGACGCCGAGCGGGTGCGCAGGCTGGGGCTGCCCGGTATTCACCTTGAACGGGAATACGACCGGCACTACCCAACCGGTCAACTCTGCGCGCATGTGGTCGGCTTTACCGACGTAGACGGCCGGGGCCTGGGCGGCATCGAACTGGAACTTGACCGTATCCTGCGCAGCAGCCCGGGGCGTGAGCTTGTCCTTTGCGATGTCGCCCGCCGCGTCGTGCGGAGCGTTGGCGACGAGCCCCTCCTGGAGCCCGCCGACGGCTACGACGTTTACCTCACCATAGACGCTTGCGTGCAGAACATCGCCCGCAAGGAGCTGCTCAGCACGGTCAAGCAATACGCCCCCGAGGCGGCGTGGGCCATCGTGCTTGACACGCGCACGGGTGCCTTGCTCGCCGACGTGGACTGGCCGCTGTTCGACCCGGAGGAGCCCGGCAGGTCCAGCCCCGCCGACCTCAAGGACCGGATAGTCACGGACGCCTACGAGTTCGGCTCGGTGATGAAACCGCTGGCGGCCGCAGCCGCCCTCGAGGCCAGGCTCGTCACGCCCCAGAGCACCTTTTACTGCCACCGGGGTGCCTGGAAGGTGGGCAGGCGCACCATCCACGATGTGCACCCCTACGGCACGCTCACGGTGAGCGAGATCATCGCCAAGTCCAGCAACATCGGGATCGGCCAGATCGGCCTGCTTTTGGGCCCCGAGCGCTTCTACCAGAGCCAGCGCCGCTTCGGCTTGGGCGAACCGACCGGCATCCACATCCCCGGCGAGATCAGCGGCATCATCCGCCCCTTGAGGCTCTGGACCCGCGACAGCGTCATCAGCGTGGCCTTCGGGCAGGAAATCGCCACCACCCCCATCTCTGTTGCGTTCGCGTTTGCCGCGCTCGCCAACGGGGGCGTCCTGCTGCGCCCGCAGATCGTCAGCAGGATTGTGGAATCCGGCAGCGGCCAGAGCGTCTACGAGTGGTCAGGCCCGCAGGTGCGCTGGCGCGCAGTGAGCGAGCACACCGCCGGCTTGGTGCTGCAGATGATGCAGCGCGTTGTGGAGGAGGGCACCGGCCAGCGCGCAAAACTCAAGGAGTACGCCGTCGCCGGGAAGACTGGCACCGCCTCTCTGCTCAAACCCGATGGCCGCGGCTACAGCGACAGCCGTTACCTGTCGTCATTCGTGGGGACGGCGCCTGCGGATTCGCCGCGCGTGCTGGTGCTGGTCTCGCTGAAGGCGCCCCGCAAGGGCTCCTATTACGGCGGCTCGGTGGCCGCGCCTGCCTGCGGCCAGATCCTGCGCCAGACGCTCAAGTACCTCAAGGTCCCGCCCCGCCCTGCGGGCATGGACCTGGCGGAGGCCCGAAGATGAGACACTCCCCGCACGGGGCGTCCGACAGCAAGACGCTGGGCGAGTTCGTCGCGCAGGTCGGCGCCGTGCAGAGGCTGAACTGGGCCGACATGGCGGTCAGCTCCATTACGGACGACTCGCGCCAGGTCAGGCAGGGCGCCCTGTTCGTCGCCATCGCCGGCCAGAAGGCCGACGGCCATGACTTCATACCGGAGGCTCTGGCCCGCGGCGCGGCGGCCCTGGTCTGCGAAAAGGTGCCGTCGCCCTTGCCCCCCTGCCCGGTTGTCCAGGTGCGCAACAGCCGCCTGGCCTTGAGCGCGCTCGCCGCCGAGTTCTACGAACACCCCGCCAGGAGCCTGTGCATGATCGGGGTGACGGGCACCGAGGGAAAGGGCACGACCACCGAGCTCATATGGGCCCTGCTGTGCGGGGCCGGATACCCCACCGGCTCGCTTGGCACGGTGCACTACCGCCTGGGGGGCAGGGTGCTTGAGGCGTCCCAGACGACGCCCCATCCGCTCTCCCTCCACGCCATGCTGCGCGAGATGGTGCAGGCCGGCCTTACGCACGCAGCCATGGAGGTCTCCAGCCACGCGCTCGTTCAGTGCAGGACGGCCCACGTGCTGTTCCGCGTCGGCGTGCTTACGAACGTCACGCAGGACCACCTGGACTTTCACAAGACGCCGCAGGCTTACGTGCGGGCCAAGCAGATGCTGTTCGAGCAGCTCCCGCCGGACGGCATCGCGGTGCTCAACGCGGACTCGCCCGTCTGCGAGCGCTACAGCCGGGCCGCCCGCCACGCCAGCGTCCTGACCTACGGCGTCAGGAACGCGGCGGACATCAGGCTGGAGGGCCACCGCTGCACGGTACGCGGCACTCGCCTGCTGGTGCGCACCCCGCTGCAAAGCTACACCATCGAGAGCCCGCTCATCGGCGACTACAACTGCGAGAATATCCTGGCGGCAATCGCGGTGGGCTTCGCCCTCAGCGTGCAGCAGGACGTCGTGCGCAGGGCCATGCACAGGTTCGAGGGCGTGGCCGGAAGGCTAGAGAAGGTCGAGATTTTGGGCCGCCCCGACCTGCCGACAGTGATCGCCGACTACGCCCACACGCCGAACGCGCTGCGCAGGGTGCTCACCACCTTGAGGCCGCTTACCAGGGGCTGGCTGATCTGCGTGTTCGGATGCGGAGGCGACAGGGATCGCCTCAAACGCCCGCTGATGGGGCAGGCCGCCACCTCGCTGGCGGACTTCACGGTCATCACCGCCGACAACAGCCGCAGCGAGCGCACCGAGGACATCATCGCTGAGATCGTGGGGGGGATCGAGCCGCACAGCGGGCTCTACAAGATCGAGCCTGACCGGCGCAGCGCTATCCAGACCGCCATCGAGGCCGCTGGGCCCGACGATGTGGTCGCGCTTTGCGGCCGGGGCTGCGAGCGGTTCCAGATACTGGGCGAGCGCCGGATTCCTTTCGACGATCGGGTCGTCGCCCGTGAGGTACTCCAGCACTACACGGGCGCCCAGAGAAGGACGGCCTGAGTGAACAGAGCGCTCCTGGAGGGGCAAGGCAGGTGACGGCGAAGTTCACAGCGGCGCAGATTTGCCAGGCCTGCGGCGGGCGGCTTGCTGCGGGGCAGCCGCAGGTCGGTGCCACGGCCATCTCTACTGACAGCCGCACCCTGACGGCCGGGCAGGCGTTCCTGGCCCTGGCAGGCCCTAACCACGACGGCCACAGCTATGTGCCTCAGGCGCTCCAGGCCGGGGCCACCGTCATCGTGGCTGAGCGCAGGGACTCGGGCTGGTGCCTGCCGCCCGGGGCCGCGCTGGTCCTTGTCGCCGGCACGTCACGGGCGCTGCTGGACCTGGCGGCCTGGCACAGGCGGCGCCTCAGGGGCAAGGTGCTCGCCATAACCGGTAGCTGTGGAAAGAGCACGGTCAAGACGATGACGGCCGCCATCCTTTCGCGCACAGGGCGATGCACCAGCGCGCCGAAGAGCTTCAACAACCGCATCGGGGTCTCGCACACCCTGCTGGCGGCAGAGGCGGAGGACGACTTCGTCGTGCTCGAGATGGGCACCAGTCACCACGGGGAGATTGACGAACTGGCGCGGGCGGCGCGCCCGCACGCCGGGCTGATCACCTGCATCGCAGACTGCCACCTTGAGGGGCTGGGCGACCGCAGGGGGGTGATGGAGGCGAAGGGCGAACTTGTAGGGCACCTGGAGCCGGGCGGCCTGCTAGCGCTCAACGCCGACGACCCGCTGTGCATGGAGCTGGCCGGGCGACACGTAGGCGCGGTCAGGACCTTCGGGTTCTCGCCCGGCGCCGACGTGCGGCCAGTGGGCCTGAGGCCGGAGGGCGAGGGACAGGCCTTTGAGATCTGTGGCCGCAGCTTCCGGCTCCCCGTGCCGGGCGGGCACAACGTGCTCAACGCCGCCGCGGCGGTCTGCCTGTCAGGGTGGGCTGGCGCCAGCCTTGAGCAGTGCTGCGAAGCCCTCGCGCAGGTAGCCCTGCCCGACCTGCGACTTCAGAGGCGGCGCATCGGCGATGTCGAGTACCTGCTGGACTGCTACAACTCGAATCCGACGGCGATGCGTGCAGCGCTTTCCACGGTGCTGGAGAGGTACTCGGGGCGGCGGCTGATGGTGGTCTGCGGCGACATGCTCGAGCTGGGGAGCGCCGCCCCCCACCTGCACATGCACCTCGGGCGCGTGCTGGCGCTCATGCGCGTGGACACCCTGGTGGCGGTGGGGCCGCTGGGACGCTACCTGGTGCGGGGATGGTCACAGTTCGCCGGCGAGGACCAGAAGGCGTTCCACCTCTCATCAGCCGACCAGGCCTGGCCGGTGGTGGAACAGAACGTCGAGGCCGGCGATGTGGTGTTGATCAAGGGCTCGCGGGCGATGCAACTGGAGAGTATCCCGGAAGCCATTGCGCGGCGCGCGGCTTCCAGTCAGCAGGAGGCGGTGGCCTGAAATGTTCTACTTGCTGATGCGCCAGATGTTCGGCTCCGAATACTACGGCAAGCGGGCCTTCGGAGCGCTCCTGACGGCCTTCCTGATCGCCGTCGTCTACGGAGGGCACGTCATCGCCTGGCTGCGCCGCAAGAACATCGGCGAGCGCACCGACAAGACGCCCATCGAGGACGTCGAGCTGCAGGCGCAGATAAACCGGAAGGCGGGCACGCCCACGATGGGCGGGCTGATCATCCTGCTTGCCATGCTCATATCGAATCTGTTGTGGGGCAACCTGAGCGACCACAGCCTGTGGCTGGCCCTCGGCTGCTTCGTGGCGCTGGCTCTGCTGGGCATGGTGGACGACTGGAAGAAGCTCACGGGCAAGGCGCACACCGACCGCGGCGTGAAGGTCAGGCACAAGCTCTTGGTGCAGGCGGCGATCGGAATCCTGGTGGGCACGCTCCTTGTGTTCCGCATGATGCCCGGCGTGCTGTATCAGGGGCCGCCGCTCACCCCGGAGAAGATGCCCCAGGCCGTGCTGGCGGTGCTGTGGTTCGCTCTGGTGATTGCGACCATGAGCAACTCGGTCAACGTTACGGACGGCCTGGATGGGATGGCGGGCCTGCTGTTTCTGGTGGCGCTGCTGCCGCTGGCCGCCTCCT
>CAYYNS010000119.1:2886-5810 GCA_964473085.1 uncultured candidatus Brocadiaceae bacterium | reverse complement strand
CGGCGAATTGCAGGTAGGTCTTGTCCAGGGGCGAGAGCTCTTCCTCCCCGATCACCGAGGCCAGTGCGCGCACGTCCTCGGCGCGGGCGTAGGCGGCGAACAGTTGCGCGGCGATCGCCGCGTGGTCCTCCCGCGTGTGGCCCCTGCCCACGCCGTCCTTCATGAGCCGAGACAGGCTCGGCAGCCCGGCCACGGGGGGATAGATTCCCCTCTGGAACAGCTCCCGCTTGCACACGACCTGCCCTTCAGTGATGTAGCCCGTCAGGTCGGGGACGGGGTGCGAGATGTCGTCGGCGGGCATGGTCAGGATCGGCATGAGCGTGATGGAGCCCTGGGAGTCCTTGAGCCGGCCGGCGCGCTCGTAGATGGATGCCAGGTCGCTGTAGAGGTAGCCGGGGTATCCCTTGCGGGCGGGCACCTCGCCCCGCGCGCTGCCTATCTCGCGCAGGGCATCGCAGTAGTTGGTCATGTCGGTCAAGAGCACCAGCACGTGCATGTCGTGCTCGAAGGCAAGGTGCTCGGCGAGCGTCAGGGCGGCGCGCGGTGCCATGAGGCGCTCGACGCTCGGCGCGTCGGCTGGGCTCAGAAATAGCGTCACGCGGCTCAGCACGCCGCTGTCCTCGAAGCTTCGCTGGAAGAACTCCGCCACGTCGTTCTTGATGCCCATGGCGGCCATGATGACGGCGAAGCGGGTCTCTTCGCCGGGCAGGGTGGCCTGGCGCACGATCTGGGCAGCCAGGCGGTTGTGGGGGAGGCCGGCTCCGCTGAAGATCGGCAGCTTCTGGCCGCGCACCAGGCTGTTGGAGCCGTCCAGGATGCTGATGCCCGTCTGGACGAACTCGCGCGGGTAGTCGCGCGCAGCCGGGTTGATGGCGTATCCGTGGATGTCCCTCAGTTGCCCGCCCAGCGGCGGCGGCCCGCTGTCCAGCGGGCGTCCCAGGCCGTCGAACGTGCGGCCGAGCATCTCCAGGCTCACCCGGATGCTCACCGGCCTGCCCGTGAAGCGGGCCGAGGTCGAACGGTTGGACAGCCCCGTGGTGCCCTCCAGGACCTGAACCACGGCGGCGTCCCGGTTGACCTCAAGGACCGTGCCCAGGCGGATGCGCCCCGAGTCGTCGCGGACCTCGACCAGTTCGTCGTAGCCCACGCCCTGCACGCCGCTGACCAGGATGAGCGGCCCCTCCATGCGTTCCAGACCAACATATTGCACGGGCCGGTCCACGATCATCGGTACTGCGCCTCCAGTTCCTCGAGCTGGTCGTCCAAATCCTTCATGAGGCGCTCCAGCGCCTCCTTGTCGCCGTTGGGGATCGTGAAGCGGGCACGCGCGAGCGTCTGCACCATGCCCAGCTCCCTGATCCGCATCAGGGGCGCTCCCCTGGCGATGATCCGTTGCGCGCGTCGGTAGAATGTGATCAGGGCACGCAGCAGCGCGGCCTGCTTCTCCGGGTCGCTGTAGGTGTCAATCTCGTTGAAGGCGTTCTGCTGGAGGAATCCGTTCTTGATGAGCTCCGCCGCCGTGAGCACGAGCCGCTGGGAGTCCGGCAGGACGTCTGGGCCCACCAGCTTGACGATCTCCTGGAGCCGCTGCTCCTCCAGGAGCAAGTTGAGGGCTTCCTGGCGCAGGCCGGTCCAGTCCGGGGCTATCTGCTCCCACCACTCGGCCAGATCGGGCGCGTACTCACTGTAGCTCTCCACCCAGCTCACCGAGGGGAAGTGGCGGGCGTAGGCCAGCTCCCTGTCCAGCACCCAGAAGCAGCGCGTGAACCGCGTGGTGTGCTGGGTGACCGGTTCGCTGAAGTCGCCCCCCGGAGGGCTGACCGCCCCGACGGCCGTGACGCTCCCCTGCTGGCCGCCGAGGGTCTCGACGACGCCCGCTCGCTCGTAGAACTGCGCCAGCCGCGTCGCCAGGTAAGCTGGGAACCCCTCTTCGGCCGGCATCTCCTCCAGGCGGCTGCTGACCTCCCGCAGCGCCTCCGCCCAGCGGCTGGTGGAATCGGCCATCAGCGCCACGTCATAGCCCATGTCGCGGTAGTACTCGGCCAGTGTGATGCCCGTGTAGATCGAGACCTCGCGCGCCGCCACCGGCATGTTCGACGTGTTGGCGACCAGCACCGTGCGGTCCATCAGCGAGCGGCCCGTGCGCGGGTCTCGCATCTGCGGAAACTGGCGCAGGATGTCCGTCATCTCGTTGCCGCGCTCGCCGCACCCCACGTAAACCACCACGTCGGCATCGCTCCACTTGGCAAGCTGCTGCTGCACGATGGTCTTGCCCGTGCCGAAGTCCCCGGGCACGGCAGCCGTCCCGCCCCGGGCGATCGGGAACAGCGTGTCGAGCACCCGCTGGCCCGTGATCAGGGGACGACTGGCCGTCAGGCGCCGCCGAAACGGCCGCGCCCGACGCGATGGCCAGAGCTGGACCATCGTCAGCTCGTGCCTCAGGCCCGCAGGCGACTCCACAACGCAGACCACGTCCCCCACGGTGTATTGGCCCGCAGGCTTGACCTCGACGACCCTGCCGCCCAGGTCCGGCGGCACGAGGAGGCGGTGTTCGATGGCGGAGGTCTCTTGCACCTTGCCGAAGGCCTGGCCGGCCTGAAGGTCCTGGCCCGGCTTGACGGCAGGCTCAAAGCCCCAGCGTCTGCTCGGGTCGAGCGGGTCGGCCTTCGCGCCCCGTGAGATGAACGGCCCGACGTGGCGGCGCAGGACTTCCAGTGGATGCTGCACGCCGTCGTAGATGCTGCCCAGCAGTCCCGGGCCGAGCCTGAGCGACAGGGGCTTGCCCGTGCGCCTGACGGTCACGCCCGGGCCAAGGCCGCCGGTGTGCTCGTAGAGCTGGATGGTGGCAAGGTCTTGCACCACCTTGATGACCTCGCCGACGAGGCCCTGCGGGCCGACCTGGACCACTTCGTACATCTGCGCGC
>CAYYNS010000119.1:0-2786 GCA_964473085.1 uncultured candidatus Brocadiaceae bacterium | reverse complement strand
CAGCAGCCCGCCGGCAGCCGGGACCGTTTCCTGGGAGACGATCACGATCACCTGCCGCCCCAGCTCAGCGGCGGCGCGTTCCCTGAGCATGCGGGCGAGCGTTTCCCCGTGCCCCTGCCGGTCCTGGACCCTCATCAGAAGCTCGAACCGCCTCCCGCTCATGGCCTTCAGGGCGGCAAGCGCCAGGCTCAGGAGCATCTGTGGGTACTGCGGGGCCTGCGTCATTGCTCCAAGCGCGGCCACGGCGCGATCGCGGACCTGCTGGAGGACGCTTTCGCGGATCTGGCGCTTGAGGTTCTCGGCCTCCAGAGCGGCCCGGGCCAGGATGCGCTGCGCCTCAGCCTCCGCCCGACGGCCTGCCCGCCCGAGCGTTTCCTGCCGCCGTGTCGCCGCCTCCTGCTCGGCCCGGCGCACGATCTCATCAGCCTGCCGCCTGGCGCGCCTGAGGATGGGGTCGGCCTGTCGTCGGGCGTCTTCCAGGATCTGCTGTTCCAGCGTCCCCGTCTGTTCGCTCATTGTCTTTACCCGTAGCTGGGCCTCAAGGCTGCGCCTCGGCCTCCGGCTGCTTGACGATACCCCGCCCGTCGAACTCGATGCCGATCACCTCGCGGATCAGGCGGAACAGGGAAGGCACCTGAGCCCTGGGGCCTTCCTGCCCGGGCACCTCGACAACCAGGGGCAGTTCCAGACCGAAGCGCATGCGGTCTATCTCCTGGCGGACCCAGCCCGCCACGCGCTCCGGTATGATGAGCACGGCAACCTGCTCCTCGACCGCCTTCGCGAGTGCGGCCATCGCAGCCGCGGCATCCTCGACCACCGTTCCTTCGACGCCCGCAAAGCGGAAGCCGACCACCGTTTCGTCATCCCCGATCACAAACAGTCGCATGCCCCGGTCCTTTCCGGCATTGCCCCGATGGGACCGTCTCTACAGCTTAATCCACAGCAGCACCGCGATGAGCAGGCCGTAGATCGCAATTCCCTCGGCCAGCGCCACGAACAGCAGGCTGCGGGTGATCAGCTCGGGTTTCTCGCTCGCCGCTCCCAGCGCGGCCGCTCCTACCCGGCCTACAGCGTAGCCGGCGCCCAGGCACGAGGCGCCGATCGAGATGGCAATGGCGATGGCCAGCCACTTGCTGTCCTGAGTGCGAGCCGGCGCAGGCGCTGCGCCTCCCGCCCGCTCCTGGGCGCTGGCCGCCCGCGTCCCGACCCCGCACAGCATGGCCGCCGCCAGGACCGTGGCGGCTGCCGCGCCCAACATCCACCTCCTCTTGAGCATCGGTCCACCTCCTTTTGTCGCCCTGCCGTCCGCCGTGCGAGCCCGCCTCACTGGCCGGCCTCGTCCAGGCGGAAGGGGCGAAAGCTCTTGCCCTCCCCGCGGAAGAACTTCGTAAAGAACTCGTAGTACTCAAGACGCAGTATCTGTATCGCCACCACCAGGCCTTCCAGCCCGATGATGATCGCCGTGCCGGCCACAAACACGATCGCTGACCAGAGCTTGCCTGCGGGAATGCGCTCGACCTGTCCCTGGAGCACGAAGACCGTGAAGCACAGCGCGACGTGGCTCAGCGCAAAGGCCGCCACGCGCAGGAACGAGAAGGTGTTCGCCAGGTAGGTCATCACCGCCTCCAGCGCCTCCATGATGCCCTCGAACAGGCCCACCAGCGCGCCCTCGTGCCAGAGCCTCCTCTGATGTGTCAACAGGGAGTAGATCGGCTCCCTCAGGGCGAGCACCCCCAGGGGAAGCGCCACCAGCAGCCCGGACAGCCACCAGTCGGCCGTCCTGCCGCCGCTCAGGGCCAGCTTCACGGCCATGCCGAGCGATCCCCAGTAGAACAGCATCCCCACCAGGCCAAACCGGCCCAGCAGGCCCCCCTCGTAGTCGCCGCTGCGCAGGCGCGTCACGATGTTGAGCACAACCCCCAGGCTGATCAGCACGGCCCCCAAGGCCACGGCAATCAACAGGTAGCGCACCACGCTGCCCGCCGCATCCTGCGCACTGCCCGTCAGCCGCAGGGGCTCCACGCTCAGGGTCAGGGGCCAGCCCATCTCCGTGAGCGAGCGCCCGAAAAGCGCGCCTTGAAAAAGCGCCCCGAACAGCGCGCTCGCCAGCCCGGCCGCCGCGATCACATATCCCAGATCGCGCGCCGCACGCTTCTTGCCGATCCGGTAGGTCAAGGCGCCGACCAGCACCAGGCAAAGGCCGTGGCCGAGGTCTCCGAAGATCAGGCCGAACATCAGCAGGAAGCTCGCTGCGAACAGGATCGTCGGCTCGATCTCCCTGTAGCCCGGCTCGCCGAAGCCGTGCACCAGTCCCTGGAAGGGCCTCAGCAGCCAGGGCACCGAAGCGCACGAGGGCACGATGCCCTGTTCGATCTCGCCCTGGGTTGCATCGCGGGCCTCAAAGACCGCCCTGCCTTGCGTGACCCGCGCCACGGCGTCGCGCACCCGCTCGACCTGGTCTTTTGGCGCCCAGCCCGTGATGATCGCAGTCGCCCAGGTCGAGGCGTAGTTGAGCTCCGCCTCGCTGATGCGCAGCTCCCGCGACACGGCCAGCCAGGCCTGCCTGAGCTCTGGGCCGCGCACCCGCCCAAGCTCCAGCAGCGGGGCCTGGAGGCCTTCCTTTTGCGCCTGGAGGGCCTGGCGGGCCCGGACGGCGCGCTCGTATACGGCGGCGGGCGCTGAGTCCAGGTCGGCGGGCAGTTCCTGTTGCGGGTTGAAATGGTGCTCTTGGAGCACCGTGCGCAGGGCGAAGCGGCTGCGGCGGCTGCTCAGGGCCAGCACGCGGC
>CAYYNS010000118.1:0-5897 GCA_964473085.1 uncultured candidatus Brocadiaceae bacterium | reverse complement strand
TCGCCCAGGTTATAGAGCTCCCTCACTCGCAGGTGTGCCTGGCCGCTCTCCTTGCTCAGGTCACTGCGGTAGGCGATGTAAAGAGGAGGCAAGAGAGCGGGGTTCAGCCTCTCGTATCGCCCGTAGCCGTTCTCACGCATGAAGGCCTCGTCGAAGTCCATGTAGACGAGGCCGCCGTAGGACTGCGCTACGCGGTCCTGAAGCCCGGCGACGATTCCCAACTCCTCCGTCTCCGCAGCCAGCACGACGTTCGGCAGCACATGCTCCAGGATCGCCACGCCATAAAAACCCATCAGCGCCTTCATCACGGCCATGATTATGGCGCTGGAGCCTCCCAGGCCCACCTGGCGTGGAATATTAGTCTCGTAACGAATCGTGAAATTCTGACCGGGCAGCTCGATGCCCTTGTTGCGGCAGTGTTCGGCGAACTTCTTCACCGCAGCCTTCATCAGCCGGATGCCGCCGTAGTAGCCCGTCCGCTCGACACTCTCGACCAGCGCATCCAGGTCCCCGAAAACGGAACTGTCCTGTTGAGCCGGGCGAAGCTCTATTTCGGGGCTCTCGTAAAGTGTGACTTCGGTGAAGAAGTTCTTGAAAGTGAAGGCTATCGTCTTGCCATGATATCCGTCCGAAGGATTGCCTAGAAGGCCCGCCCGCGCGTACACCCGTTTCCTGACTATCATGGATCCCTCTACTATTGTGGTCCCGCAGCTCTAGCGAGGCTGCTCACTATACCATGTGGACTTCTTGCTCAGTTGCCATCGTTGATCGAAGAAGCCGGCACAAACATATTTGTTACACTCGGTGCCATCCTCTGACTTCTCGTCTGCGTAGACAATGAAGTCTGGGATAAAGTCGTACTTGTGGTTTTCGGCAAGTTCTCGGCCCCAGGCAGGGCCGCTGTTGATGGCGACGTAACGGCCAGGCGCAAGAGGGTTGGGATGAATCACCCAGAGGCCGAACCTGCCGGCGTCGTAGCGCCTTGTCCCCACTTGGTAGAAACCGCCCTCTATCTTGACTGGCAGGTGGGGCATGAGCTTGCCAATCAAGGGGTTGTCCTCAGGACTCCCGAACAGGATGAGGTTGCAGCCGGCCATGAGCTCGTCGGTCACCTCAGAGGCTGGGATGAGCCGCGGCACGCCCTTGGCAAACTCCTCCCAGTCCGCAGCCGCACGAAGGGCACGCTCGTGTGTGAGGCCCCCTGCTTTGCCGCCGTAGGCCATAACGAAAGGCCCCGCAAAGGCCTCGCGGATGGGCCCACACAGGGCAGGCGTCTTGACCACCGCTCCCTCGCCAGGGCCGCGATTGCCAAGCATTAGCAGGCCCGCCTTGTCAGAGGACGCAGGGGCTGGCCGACCGTTCCACGTAATCCTCAGCACAGCAGGGTCCTTCACCAGTTCTCTAGGGAGCGCCAGACGAAGCCCCGTAACGTTATCACTATTCACAGCCAGGGCGCCGCCATCCTCACTCAGGTCGCACGTCACCTCCGCAGCCCGGCCCCAGTCGTCAATGCCGAGTATCTCAACCCAGTATGCACAGTTGTACTTCAGGCTATAGGTGCGGAAGGCGATCCGACGTGGCGACGAAACCCGCTTCCTAGCCCGGAGCCACTCCAGCAGGTCGGGGAGGCACTGGGTCTGCTGGTAGAAAAAGAAATGGTCCTCCCCTTCCAGCTCTACGTAGCGCACGTCCATCCCTAGAGCCTTTAGCAAATCATGCATTCTGCGGGACTGCTCTACTGGGATACCCCAATCCTGGTTCCCATGAACTAGGAAGAGGGGCAGGTGCAGGTAGTTTGGCAACAGGTTGGCCCCGAACTCCTGCTCGGCAAGCTTTCTCTTGAAACCCGGCAGGCCCTCGCGCTTGAGGCCCTTCCACAGGTAGAAATCACCCCGTCCGCTCATAGCCATTAGTCCAGCGAACCGGTCCGGATAGTGCCCGCCGATCGTCCACGCCCCCATGCCGCCCATGGAGTATCCGCTCAACACAACCCGGTCCGGGGCGATTCGGTAGTCCCGCATCACCCTGTTTATCATTAGCATCACGTCGTCCTCGCCTACGCCTTGGAAGTCCGTGTTGCTCCGGGCGAAGGGCATCAACAGGATTGAGTCCGTCTGTTCCGCGTACTGGTCCAGCACGTCCGCATACATGTAGCGCACCCAATTTTCCTTGTTCAGATTAGGGCTATAGCCATGCAGGTAGACGAGCAGGCCGTAGTCCTTCAACCCGTCATAGGATTCGGGCACATAGAGGAGGTAGGGCTGGGTGGAACCATCGTTCGACGCCAGGTAAGCGCGCTCGATCCGCCCGCGAGTCTGGAGGACTGGGTTAGCTCCCCCCAGGATGGCCTGGACCATATGTTCCGCCTCGTCCAGGTACGTGCCGACCCTCCCATCTCGATAGGCCCCTGGCCAGTAGGTCTCGTAGGCTAGCCGCGCCTGTTCGAGCTTCAGCAGCACCAAGGCGTAGAGGTCTGAGTGCAGGAACTGTGCGTCACGCGCAGCCGCCTGGGCCACAAGCCCGGCGGTTTTCTGCAGCCGTTGATCGAGTGCGGACCTCTCAGTGCTGGCATCCCCAGCGTGCCTCTGAGGCACAGCGCTCGTCAGGCCTTGAGCGAGGGCCCTAGTGGCGACAACAAGCACAAGGGCCCACAGAAGGCTGCCGCCAGGACACGCGAATCGGCCTGCTCTAGACATCTACGCTCTTGGCATTCCGGATGAAGGCTTCGACAAGCTGCCTAGACTTCTTGCCAGGCGACTCCTCCACGCCGCTCGACACGTCAACGCCGTAGGGCCGAGCCGCCAGGATTGCCTCGGCCACGTTGTCCGGCCTGAGGCCACCGGCAAGGATGATCTGCCCGCGAGTCCTGGCTCCCCGCGCGATGCTCCAGTCAAAACTCTCGCCCGTCCCGCCCGCCCTGCCCTCCACGCGGGTGTCAAGCAGGTAGGCATCCACCCTGTACCATTCCAGCTCCCGAAGGTCGTCCTCGGAACGGACGCGAAAAGCCTTGATGACCTTTCTACCCTTAAGGCGCGCGCACTGGGCCGGCGTTTCATGCCCGTGGAGCTGAGCATAGTCGAGCCCACAGAAGTCCATGACCTGCATGACCGTGTCGGGCTCCGCGTCCAGGAAAACGCCGACCTTGCCGACAAACGGCGGCAATTCCATCACGATGGGCCTGACCTTCTCCGCCTCGATGTAACGAGGAGTGCCGCGCACCAAGACGAACCCTACGGCATCCGCGCCCGACCGAGCAGCCCACACGGCATCGCGAACGTTGGTAATGCCGCAGATTTTCACTTTGACCATCATTGCCGCCTCAAGTCTACCAGAGGCCGCCCGAATGCGTCAACGGCACCGGTCCCTGCCCCTTCAGGCGGGCAAGCCTTGGCACGAACGCGCCTTGCTCGGTTCGCACACTGGTGATACAGTACGCAGCGATAGGTTGCAGCATCCTATTCTTGCCTGGCAAGGCAGGAAGGCAGTCCTATCCGGTGCTGCCATCGCGACAATAGGCGCCATGCCGCCGCTTTCCTGCCACGGCCGAAGAAGCAGACGGAAGCTGGCGCAAACCATGCGGTCTGACGTGGAAGGGACGTGCAGCAAGGTTCTGGCCGCGCTCGTCGAGGCCGAGGTAGCAGCGCTTCGATTCGCGCGGGCCTCCGGTCTGACGTGCCCCGCCGGCTGCGGGGCATGCTGCTCGGAGGACAAGCCGCACGACTCCGTCCTATCGGCGCTCCCTGCCGCGCGCTGGGCTGTGCAGAACGGCCAGCTCGAACTGCTCCAACAGGCTGCCGCCGAGCGCCCCGATGGCACTTGCCTGTTCTACGACCCGGAGCGCTTGACCCATTGCTCCGTCTACCCCCTGCGGCCCCTGGTCTGCCGCCTTTTCGGGTACGCCGGCTGGAGGGACAAACGCGGCGCGGCGCAGTTCCGGCCCTGCCGAAGGCAGCCCAGACCGCAACGGCCGATCGAGGCCGTCCCTCCCGTCTTCGCCGACTACGCCACCATGCTCGCGAGCATCTACCCTCCGCTTGGGCGCCAGCGGGCGTCGCTGAACGCAGCGTTTTGGCAGGCAGGACAATGGGTGTTGCTGCGCGCCCGGTATGAGGACAAGGGCAACAGCGGGCCGCACAAGGGCGGAGCCGGTTCCAGCCGGCGACGGCCCAGGACTGCCTGACAGCGGCCGGGCAGCACGATGTTTGACTTTTCCCGCAGCTTCTGATACACATGCGGCGCCGTCGCTGTGCCTCTCCTCATGAAGCAACCCGCACACAGTGCGCAAAACGGAGGGACTGCATGAGCGAGATCGTTGACGTCAGAGCCCGGGAAATACTGGACTCGCGGGGTAACCCCACAATCGAGGTTGATGTCGAACTGGCCTCGGCCGTGACCGGCCGGGCCGCGGTGCCAAGCGGTGCGTCCACGGGTCTCCACGAAGCCGTCGAGCTGCGCGACGGTGACAAGGAACGCTACGGGGGCAAGGGCGTGCTGCACGCAGTGGAGAACGTGAACGAGGCCATCAAGCCAAAGGTTCTCGGATGGGACGCGCTCGACCAGCACGGCCTGGACAACCTGCTCGTCGAGCTCGACGGCACCGACAATAAGGGCCGCCTGGGCGCGAACGCCCTGCTGGGCGTATCTCTGGCAACGGCAAAGGCCGCCGCCGAATTCCTCGGCCTGCCGCTGTTCCGCTACCTGGGCGGCGTCAACGCCCGCTGGCTCCCCGTCCCCATGATGAATATCCTGAACGGCGGAAAGCACGCGGACAATAACGTGGACCTCCAGGAGTTCATGATCGTGCCGCTGGGGGCCTCGAGTTTTGCCGAGGCGCTCCGCATGGGCGCCGAGGTGTTCCAGAACCTCAAGGACATCCTCAAGAAAGCCGACAAGAGCACGGCAGTGGGCGACGAAGGAGGCTTCGCGCCTGACCTCGACTCGAACAGCGACGCGCTCAAGCTGCTCATGCAGGCCGTGGAGAAAGCAGGCTACGCCCCGGGCAAGGACATCTCCTTTGCGCTCGACCCCGCTGCGAGCGAATTCTACGGCCAGGACGCCAAGGGCCGCGGCCTGAAGGCCGCCGGCCGCTACGTGCTTGCCACGGAACCGGAGAACAAACGCATCAAGACCGCGGAGGACATGGTAGAGTTCTACAGCGCCCTCTGCGCAAAGTTCCCAATAGTGTCCATCGAGGACGGGCTCGCCGAGGACGACTGGCAGGGCTGGGCAATGCTGACCAAGGCGCTCGGAGGCCGCCTCCAGCTCGTCGGCGACGACCTGTTCGTCACGAACGTCGAGCGGCTCCGGCGCGGCATCCAGCAGGGCGCCGCCAACTCCATCCTCATCAAGGTCAACCAGATCGGCACGCTGAGCGAGACGCTCGACGCCATCGCCCTCGCCCACCAGAGCGGCTACACGGCTGTGGTGAGCCACCGCTCCGGCGAGACCGAGGACACGACCATCGCCGACATCGCCGTCGCCACTAACAGCGGGCAGATCAAGACCGGCTCGGTCTGCCGCACCGACCGCGTCTGCAAGTACAACCAGCTCCTGCGCATCGAAGAGGAACTCGACGAGGCGGCCCGATACGGCGCCGAACTCTGGCCGTGCCGCACAGCGGGCTAGCGCAAGGGCAAGCCCGCCCGAATGCCGGCGGGCAAGCCCTGAGCGCCACCAGCCCTCTGTAGTCCGGACCGCTCAGGTAGGGGCACGCGCCGTACGGCGGGCCGTGCCCGCCGCAGTCACGTTACGGCATTCGCAATAGTCGCTATCTTAGCTGCAATGGGCGCCTTTCTCTTCTGGTCGTAACTGCCCTGCCTGCAAAGACTTGGGCGAAATTAGGTTCGTTTCGCAATCCGGCCTCTCCACAAGCCCCACCACCCCTGCGTGCACCGCCA
>CAYYNS010000117.1:0-5911 GCA_964473085.1 uncultured candidatus Brocadiaceae bacterium | reverse complement strand
AGCAGGTTCAGCACGTGCTCAAGCGGGACGTAGTTCAGCCTGAGGTTGACCGGAGTGGGGTCGGTGCGCAGGTCAGCCGGGCTGTAGGCGAAGTTGCCCCTGGTGACCTCCTGAATGTAGGAGATTGCATCCACGAGCGGTGTTTCGTGGAAATCTACCGAGATCAGGGTTGCCAGCGCCAGGAGAGGCTTGAAACCGCACGACGAGGTGGGATACGGCGTGTTCCCTGCGGCCAGTGGATTTGCCCGCTGCGCTGCCTCTGTGCTCTCGGCGGCCCGGGCCGGGACTTCATTCACGGCCGGTGCGGCAGCCTCCCACTGCAGAGCGACTGGTTGCGGCGCCCCACCATGTTCCCCGCCGGCGCGGATGATTTCTCTCACGCGGAAAAGGGCCACGCTGAAGACCCCATCTTGATTCCGAACGCGCACGCTATCGCGGAGCACCAGCACCTCGCCCGCCACCCGCAGCCCGCTGCTGAGCACGACGATATCGGCCGCCACGCTCGAGGCGAACAGCCAGGCCCCCAGCACCGCCGCAATCATCCCCCACCGCAGTGCCTTCATCCCTTTATTCCCTTTCCGGTAACGCTTCCACTTCCACGACCCTCGATTCTACCCCACGGGGCCGCCGCGGTCAACGTACGCAACAGAGCCACCGCGGCCTTCGCCGCGCTCCAGGGAAGGACGCCGGCTTGCCAGCAGTGCTGCGGGCTGTTCAGAAGCCGGGCGACCGGTTCTCAAGCAGGCGCTCTGCTGTGACAACATCCGTTCGCGTCGTCAGGTCCACAACGCCCTCGCTGCTGAAGATCACGCGGAAGGGCGGCCGACCCGCCGCACGGCGGGCAGCCATCAGCGCGACGGCGTCCGTGAGCTCAAGCTCCCCGCGCACCGGGTGAGGCTGGATCTGCCGGCAGGCGTCAAAGATCTCCGGCGTGAACCGGAACAGGTTCAGGCTGACCCACAGCTTGCCGTGCTGCCTGTAGCGCTCCGGCTGCGCAGGCTTTTCCACGATCTGCTGCAGGACTCCGCCCTCGTCCACGACGAGCGCAGCGAACCTTCGTATTCGCTCCTGCCCGAAGTTGCTTCCGCGCAGGAGCGCGTCCCGGTCGAATGCGACGACGTAGGGGCACTGGTCGGAAATGCGGCTCAGGCGCGCGAGCGCCTCATCGGGGTAGAGCGTGTCGCAGTTGACGACGACGAAGGGATCGGCTGCCGCGAAATCCCGCGCCGACGCCACCGCGTCGGCCGTCCCGCGCGGCCGCATCTGGACCGCGCAGGCAATCTCGGCCCCCGCGAGCCGGCTGGTGCGCTCCGCGTAGCCGAGCACCGCGTCGCAGTCGGGCGGCACGACCAGGCAGATCCTTTTCAGTCCGGCCCTGAGGAGGGCCCCGATAACGTAGTCCAGGAACGGGCGGCCCCGGATCGGGATGAGGCCCTTGAGCCCCAGCTCTGCCACGCGTGCAGCCTCGGCGCTCAGGTCCGTTTCCGACTGCTGGCCGCTGCGCATCCTGCTGCCGATGCCTGCGGCCAGGATCACCGCCTTCTGCGTCGTCATGGCAGGCTCTCCCCGGGCGTGCCGGCCTGCCTGCGCCTGCGGTATTTGCCGGGATAAGTCTTCCAGCGCCGGTGCATCCACATCCATCCTGTCGGCCATTTCCTGACGACTTCCTCCAGGTCGTGGCTCATGCGCTGGGTCATGCGTAGGACTTCCTGGGCTTCGCCCGCATCCCGGCGCGGCCAGATGACGTCTGCAACCACGATTCGGAAGCGGTTCTGTTGTCCCAGCCTGCGCGCGTATACGAAGGCGATCGGGGCGCCCGTCGCGTAAGCCAGGCGCGCGGGGCTTGAGGTTGTGGAGGCGGGCTTGCCCAGGAAGTCCACGAATATGCCGTCCCTACGGGCGTCCTGGTCAACGAGGAAAGCCAGGTTCCCGCCTGCCTTGAGCACCCTGAGTGCCTGAAGCATCGCGCCCCTTTTGGGCACTACAATCTCGCCCGCTGCCTCGCGCAACCGGCGCATGTGACGGTCAATGAGAGGGTTGCGCATCGTGCGAGCTACGCTGGTCAGCGGGTATCCCAGTGAGGCACCCGCCAGGCCCAGCACCTCCCAGCAGCCGAAATGGCCGGTCACGAAGATGATGCCCACCTTGCGGGCCGGATTTCGCAGTTCATCTCCCCCCTCGACCTCCAGCACGTCTGTGCACCGGCCTTTGATGACCAGCTCGTGAAAGTGCCGGGCATCCACCGTGGACTCTGCGAGGAAGCAGTAGGCGCCCCGCACGATGTCCCGCACTTGTCGGCCCGTGAGGTGGGGAAAAGTGTCCTTGATGTTGCGGGCCATCTCCGCTTTTCTTTGCGGCCTGTCCAGCAGATAGACCAGGTCGCTGATGCGGCGGGCGACGGCCCGCCCGACGTGCCACGGCATGGCCATAAAGACTCGCTCCGAGGCGATCAGCACCAGATAACCGATCCGGTTCCGAAGTGTCGGTCTGCGTTCGTTTGCCAACGCCTTACCTCGCGGAGCCTGGCAAGATTCACTTTAGTCAAAACCTGCCGCCTGCTGCAAGGCAGGGGCTGCGGCCTCAGGTGCGGTCCCGCTCGAGCACCTCGCGCAGGAAACGGCCCGTGTGGGACCGCTCGCAGGCGGCGACTTCTTCAGGCGTGCCCGCCACCACCACTTCCCCTCCCCGCTCGCCCTCATCCGGGCCCAGGTCAATGACGTGGTCTGCGCACTTGATGATGTCGAGGTTGTGCTCGACGACAAGGACGGTGTGCCCGGCGTCCACGAGCGCCTGGAAGCAGCGCAGGAGCTTCTTGATGTCGTCGAAGTGCAGGCCCACGGTAGGCTCGTCGAAGATCAGCAGCAGCCGCTCCCTGCTGGCGTCGCTCATGTAGCCAGCCAGCTTGAGGCGCTGCGCCTCGCCGCCCGACAGCGTGTTGGCCGGCTGCCCGAGCCTCAGGTAACCAAGCCCCGTGTCATAGAGCACCCTGAGCCTGCGCACAATCTTCGGCTGGTCCCGGAAGAAGCGCATCGCTTTCTCGACGGTCATCCCGAGGACGTCGTGGACGGACAGTCCCCTGTATTTGATCTTGAGGATGTCCTTTCGGAAACGGCGTCCCTCGCAGCGGTCGCACGTGACGTGGACGTCGGCCAGGAATTGCATGTCAACCCGGATGCTGCCGGCGCCTTCGCAGTGCTCGCATCGGCCGCCCGGGGCGTTGAACGAGAAGGCGCCGGGCCCGAGGTTGCGCACGCGCGCCTCTTTTGTGCTGGCGAACAGGTCGCGGATGTAGCTGTAGACCTTGATGTATGTGGCCGGGTTGGAGCGTGGGGTACGGCCGATCGGGCTCTGGTCCACCAGGATCGCGTCGCTCAGAAGGTCGTGGCCGATCAGGCGGCGATACGGCCCCACCTCCTCGCCGTAGCCGCCGGGCTTGCGGCGTTTGATCGCCCCATAGAGGGTGTCCTGCACAAGGGTGCTCTTGCCGCTGCCGCTGACGCCCGTCAGGCACACGAACAGGCCCAGGGGGAGCTCCACATCAATGTTCTTCAGGTTGTGGTGTCGACATCCCTTCAGGAGGATCCTTTCTTTAGCCGGCCGGCGGCGGTGCTGGGGCACAGGGATGCGGCTCTCGCCCCGCAGGTAGGCTCCGGTGATGGACTTCTCGCACTGTCTGAGGCCTGCGATTGGCCCGGCATAGACCACCTCGCCGCCCAGCTCGCCGGCGCCGGGACCGAGGTCTATGACGTGGTCCGCCACCTCGATGATCTGCCGGTCGTGCTCGACCACCATCACGGTGTTGCCGCGGTCGCGCAGCCTGCGGATGATGTCAATGAGCCTCTGGTTGTCCCGCGCGTGAAGGCCCAGGCTGGGCTCATCGAGGATGTAGAGGGTATTGACGAGCGCCGAGCCGAGGCTTGTGGCCAGGTTGACCCGCTGCATCTCACCACCGCTGAGCGTGCGCGTCGGCCGGTCCAGCGCCACGTAGCCCAGCCCGATGCGCAGCAGGTAGTCCAGCCGCGCGCGGATCTCCGCCAGCACGATCGCGGCAACCTGCTGGGCTGAGGCTGCAAGCCGAAGCTCGTTGTGGAAGAACCGGTGCGCCTCCTGGATGGTCATCGCGCTGATCTGGGCGATGTTCTTGCCGCCCACCTTCACGGCGAGCGCTTCCCTGCGCAGCCGCGCGCCGCCACACTGCGAACAGGTCACGTAGCGCCGGTAGCGGCTCAGGAGCACCCGCACGTGAAGCTTGTACTTCTTGGTCTCCAGCCACTCGAAAAAGTCCTTGACCCCATAGAAGTGCCCTGTGCCGCTCATGACAGCCTGGCGCTGCGCGGGAGTCAGGTCCTCCCAGGGCACATCCGTCGGGATGCCAGAGCGTGCTGCCCCCTCCAGGAGCTGGTCGAGGCATTCCCGGGTGTTCTCAGTGGTCCAGGGCTGAATGGCGCCGCCTTCCAGGGAAAGGTGGGGCTCGGGCACGATCCGCTGGGGGTCTATGTCAATCGTCGCCCCGTAGCCCGTGCAGTTGGGACAGGCACCGAGCGGACTGTTGAAGGAGAACAGCTGAGGGGTGATCTCGGGCAGCACTCTGCTGCAGCCGGTGCACCGGAAGTCCCTGCTGAAACACAAGTCGCGCCCCTGTGGCACCCGAACCAGGCAGCGCCCCTGCCCGAGCCGGTAACACGTCTCGACGGCCTCCGCCAGTCGCTCCTTCGCCCTGGCGCCCGCCACACGCCGGTCCACAACCACTTCCAGCTCGGCGTCAGGCGAGATGGAGGGCGTCTCGCCCCCGCCGATGTCCTCGATCCGCCCTCCCACAAGCAGGCGCAAGAAGCCCATCTCGCGCAGCCTTTCGAGCTGCTCCCTGAGGTCGAGCCTGGCGCTGAGCCGCAGGGGGAAGGTAGCCATGAACCTGGTGCCCTCGGGCATCTGCATCACTTCCTCGACGACCGAGGCGACGCTGTGGGCCTCGACGCGCGCGCCGCAGTCCGGGCAATAGACCTCACCCACCCGCGCAAAAAGCAGCCGCAGGTAGTCGTTCAGCTCGGTGGCGGTGCCCACTGTGGAGCGCCGGCTCTTGACGGGGTTCTTCTGCTCGATGGCGATCGCCGGCGGGATGTTCTCGATGCGGTCTACGTCCGGCTTGTCCATGCGCTCCAGGAACTGGCGGGCGTAGGCGCTGAAAGACTCGACGTAGCGCCTCTGCCCTTCGGCGTACAGGGTGTCGAGCACGAGGCTGGACTTGCCGCTGCCGCTCACCCCCGTCACCGCAATGAACCGCCCCCTCGGCACGTCCAGGTCAACGTTCTTGAGGTTGTGGACGCGCGCGCCCCGAACGCGGATGGCGTCGTCGGCTGCAAGCCCGGTGCCTGCCATGGCGTCCCCCTATGCGCAGGAGGCACAACCGTCCAAACTCTCCAGTATAGCAGGGCGGCCACGCGCACGCCAGCGGCCAGGTTGGATAGTTGGCGGCGGCGGTTGCTGCCGATACAATCGGCCTGAAGTGCACGGCGCGGGAGGCCCCGGGCCGCAGAAATCGTCAGAAGAGGGCAAATCATGCTAAGCAGGCGGGAAGTGGCACGGCGCAGGAAACAGATCGTTGAGCTCTTCCGCAAGGCCGGCATTGTCATCAGGAGGGACGAGGCGGCGCGCATAGAGATCGCGGATTTCGGCCTGGGCCAGTTCCAGCAGACCGGCCTCGGCGTGCTGGTCTACGTGAACACTCAGCGCTGCTGTGCCAAGGAGCTCGGGATGCTGCCGCGACAGACCTGCCCGGAGCACCGCCACCCGCCTGTCGGCAGCGACCCCGGCAAGGAGGAAACGTTCCGCTGCCGCTGGGGCAAGGTGTTCCTTTACGCGCCCGGCCCCGTGGCGAAGAAGTCATAGGCATCTTGGCGGTGCTCCGAGGGGG
>CAYYNS010000116.1:0-5972 GCA_964473085.1 uncultured candidatus Brocadiaceae bacterium | reverse complement strand
ACTGAGGGCCGTCGAGGTGCCCCTGGAAGACAAGTAAATGCCCCGGCCCAGCAGCCCCAACGGGCCGTTTCCCCTCGGCGATCTACGCGCGTCATCGCAGCTGTGCCATATTGAGAGTTGCACTCCCTCGCCGTCAGCAGGCGCAGACCGCGCGCCGTCGTGCCTTGAATTTGCGGCCGTTCTCGCCGATGATTTGCACGCCGCCTGACTGGCCGTCATGAGGGACACAAGCCTTGTCGCTTTGAAGCGCTCGTGCCCTGACGGATTGCTTGTTTCCATGGAGCGTATCGCACGATGAGGGGACGGCTCAAAGCTCACTGGTCGGCCGAGCAGCGGCTTGCCCAGCACGAGAGGATCGAAGCATTCCGTCTGGCGCGCGAGGCAGCGCGCGCACGGGCGACGCGCAAGCTCGCCGGCTTCCGCTACATCCACGGCGACCTGCACACGCACAGCGTCTTCAGTGATGGCTCGGGCACGGTTGCCGACCTTGCCCGCGTGGCGCACCTGCGCGGGCTGGACTTCCTGTTCGTCACGGACCACAACACCATCCGACAGAAGGTCGAGTGCAGGAAATGCCCGGCCGTCTGGTGGGGGCAGGAGCCCGGCGCCGGGCCTCACCACATCTGCATCCTGGCCCCGCAGCGAAAGTTCTTGCCGGCGTGCGACATGAGGCGCGACGCCGAGCGCCTGCGCGCCCTCGGCCACTTCTTTTTTTACCCTCACCCCGTCGGCTGGTACCCCAACACCTGGTACAGGAAGGCGCAGAAGGACGCCCTCAAGGAGGCTGGCCCCCAGTTCGCCATCGAGGTCATCAACGGCATCTTCCGCACCGAACCATTCCACGACGAATGGACAGAGCGCAACGTAGCCCTGTGGGACCGCTACCTGTGTGAAGGCTACCATGTGACGGGGCTGGGGGCGACCGACGCCCATTTCGCCCCAGGCGTCGGCAACGTGTGGACAGGCTGCGTGGACGGCCGGCCGACGCTTGAGGGCGTCCTGAAAGCGTTGCGCGCCGGACGAGTCTTTGCCTCCAGCGGTCCGGCAGTGAACCTCACCTGTGGCCGCGCCCCCATGGGCAGCACGCTCAGGACGCGGCGAGGCACCGTCAAGCTGCGCCTGCAGTGCGCCGACAGCTACGGCCTGGCCTGGGTCCGCCTGGTGCAAGATGGCAGTGTCGTGCGCGAACTTTCCTGCCGTGGCAAAGACGTGCTTCGCCAGAACCTCAGGATTCGCTTTCGGGCTGACAAGGGCTACGTGCGGGCCGAGTGTGCGTCCCTCGACGACAGGAGGGCCTACTCAAACCCCATCTACCTGCGCCGATGAGGCTCGTCGGGGGGCGCCGCGCTCCAGGGCTGCGGCGAGTGCGTCTGGTGCGCTCAGGGCAAGCCCGACTTCCGCTCCCGCGTCGTCGGCAACAGCGGGGCAGCCGCACCGGCGCTTCATTGCCGGTAGATGAACTGGCGCGCCAGGATCGTGGCGTGCATCTGGTGCATCGTCACGTCAATGCGAAGAACGGGGTCAGTGGGCGCGCTCATCACCCCCCCGACGGCCAGCCTGTCCGTGGTCGGGTGCGCCCTCAGGTAGTCGTTCGGCGTCGGCCCGCCGACCTGCCATGCGATGAGCCGGGCAAGGCCAGCGTCTATCGCGCGGCCGATCTTGTCCATGGCGTCCTGGCGCCCGGTCAGGCGTGCCAGCTCCCACGCCACGGCCAGCCCCTCGAAAGCGCCGCCAGCGTTGCGCTCCTCTGCCAGCAGGCGCTGCTGGTCTATGGTCGAGTAAGCCATCTGGATCGCCCGCTCGGCGTAGCGCTCCACGCCCGCCCAGCCCGACGTGTAGATCTCGTAGAAGGCCATCGAGCCCCACTGGTAGAACGCCTTCGCGTCGTCGCTCTGCGGGTCCTCGCTCACTGGCCGCGCAAACCAGTCCCAATACATCTGCTCGGCGGACTGTAGCGCCAGGGCCTTGAGCTCCGCGTGGCCGACATACCTAGCCGCCTTGACCATGAGCAACAGGGCCTCCCCGTCGCAGAAGGGCGATCGGCCGCCGGCCGGCACGGCCCACTTCACATCGTAGCTCTCGGCGAAGTGCCCGTCTGGCATGCGCAGGAAACACAGAAACCGGATGTACTCGTCGAGCTCCCGTTCGTAGGCCTGGCGGTCGGCAATGTCGCGGTCGGCGCGCAGGAACTCCACCAGCGCCAGCGCCAGCAAGGCCACGGCGCCAGTTCTGCCGACGCCCGAGCCGGGGTAGACGACGTAGCGCCGCCCGTCCTCCGTGCGCGCCGAATACCTGCGGAAGAAATCAAGCCCGCGCATCACCGCCCGCGCTGTCTCCTGCGTCGGCTCCTCAAGGTGCATGAAGGCGAGGCTCCAGAGCGCGCCAGCCTGCCCTACCTCCTCGCCTGCCCCCACCTTCGCGCCCTTCACGAAGTCGTACTGGTAGACGAAGTTTCCTTCGGGCGTCTGGCTGTTGAGCGCAAAGCCGCGTCCAAGCTCAAGGGAGCGGTCCAGCAGCGCCCGGGAGAGCCGGCTCGTGCCCTCAGGGCTCGGCCCAACGCCAGCTCCAGCACCTTCAGGCGGCAGGCCTGGCGCCCCGCCGCAGGAGACGCTCATGAGAGCAGCGAGCGCAAGGAGCACAGCTCCCGAGCAGCGCGCACATGTCTCTATCGGCGGCGCTTGCCCTGGCATCGGCGTGCTCCGCTCCAGTGGTTGACTACGCCCGTGCCCGACCTGGCAAAACCCACGCAGGCAACATAACGGTAGAACTGGCACGCGGATTTGTCAACACCCCGCTGGCATCGCCTCGACCGCATTGACAAGGACCGGCAGCAGGGCTATAAAGGGCGCCCGGAATGCCGGGCATGGATCAAGCCTTCGGATCGTGTATCCCGACCTCAGGAGAACCCTCATGGCGGAGCCAAAGAGACTTGCCATCCCGCGCCAGCCGTACGGCGGGGCCGTCACGTTCGGCGTCTGCGCCACCAGCGACCCGCGCATTGACAAGCAGTCGCGGCAGAGGTGCGTCAACATCGCTGAAATGGTGGCCAGGGTCGTTGCCGGCGGCATCAGGATGCCGGACGGCCGGCCTGTGAACGTGGTCTGGTCCAGCGTGCTCGTAGACGGCGAGAAGCAGGCCGACATTGTGGGGCGTCAGTTCCGCGATGCTGGCGTGGAGGCGGTGATCTGCGCGCCTGACACGTGGGCCTTCCCGCAGCTTACGCTCATCAGCCTGCTCGGCCATCTGCGTCCTGACACGCCGCTCAACATCACCTGCGGCAACAGCGGCCCGAAGCCCGGCGTGGTCTACGCGCACGCGGTCAACGGTGCACTGGCACAGTCGGGACGCCTCGCAGCGCTCAACGTGGGCACGTGGCCCGACACCGGCCCCACCCCGCAGATGACACCTTCCACCGCCGAGGCGCTCGTTGACTGGTGCTACGCGGCCCTCACGGCAGCAGGCCTGCGGGGGCGCCGCGTGGTCATCCTCGGGCACGACTCAATGGGAATGGAGACGGCCCTGGCACACGTAATCCCCACCAGGCGCACCTTCGGGCTTGAGATCACGCGGCTCGACATGAAGTTGCTGGCGGACATGCTCGCCAAGGGGGCTTACAAGCAAGAGGAGCTCAAAGGGCTCCGCGCCTGGGTTGACAGGATGGTCGGCAAGCGGCTCCAGCTCCGCGACGAGGCCGACGGCGAGCGCTTCAACAAGTCCCTTGCCATGTACCTCATCGTGCGCGACCTCATGGCGGACCTCAACGCTGTGGGCGGGGGCTTCATGAGCCAGCTTGAGTGGGGCTCCGACCTGCGCGGCGTGCCCCTGCCCGTTGCGGACGTCATGGAGAGCCTGTTCAATTCCACCTTCGACCACAACGGCGACAAGCCCCCCCTGCCCTATGCGACCGAGGCCGACGTGCAGGGTCTGCTGACCATGCTGTTCATGACGTGGCTATCGGGCGGCAGCCCGCCGCTGTTCATGGACTTCCGCAAGGTCTGGGAGCCGTGGGAAATCCAGGCCCTCGCCCGCAAGCTGGGGGTCGAGTTCAGTGGCGATGAGCCCTGGGCGGCACGCGGGTTCGTTGACGGTGACAACAGCGGCTCGGCCAGCTTCAACTGGGCCTCCAGGCCAGGCCATGCCGCCTCTACCTGCATGAGGAAGGTCTCGTTGCCGCTTGCCGACCAGTTCTACTTCCCCGGCGGCGGCAACAGCGTCACGTTCGTCTCCCCGGCCGGCATCGAGGGCATCGCCGCACGCATGGCCTACAGCCAGCTCTCAGGCTTGTTCTCGATGGTCTGGGACGAGGCCTCCACCCTGTCCCTGCCGCAGGAGCTGGCGGAGGCGGTCTGCAAGACCTCCACCCAGACCTGGCCCCACACCTTCGTCTGCCCGAAATACGCCACGATGGCCGAGTACAAGCAGTACGCCCCCGCCAACCATTTCCACATGACTTGGGGCCTGAGGCCAGCCCGGCTGGAACACTGGATGGACCTGACGGGCGTGCTGAGCGTGACGCCCTGGGCGGCTCGCCCGGCCTGGATCGAGGGGGTTGACCGGCCGCTGCCACTGACCTACATCCTGAACGGCGGCGAGACGGCCACCAAGCTCAGGCTTGCAGGCAAGGCATAAGCCGCCACCCGTCCCTCACCGGCAGACGCCGAGCGCGCCATCCCTGCCGAGTGGACCCCCGTCGGAGATCCCACGACCTGCGGTCTCAGGCGGTCCCGGTCGGTTTTCAAGAGCGAATGAAAGTTGACTTCTTCGTAGTGCCGTCATATACTAATACTTTACGTTGATCCCGACGTGCGGGGGTGCAGGGGCCTGTCGCCGCGCGCGGGTCGCCGGACCACCTGCGTGGGTCGTGGCGGCCCTGGCAGAGCGGCGGCGATGGGCGCAGGCGCTGTTTCCCAACGCAGCGCGATCGCCCCGGCACGGTGTAGAGATCCTGCCTCAGGTGTTCCCCTCAAGCGGTAAGCGACTATGAACCTGGCCAGTCTCCTTGAACCGAGCGTGATCAAGACCCCCCTGGAGGGGGCCTTCAAAGATGAGGTCATAGCGGAGCTGGTTGAGCTGCTGGTGCGGGCCGGTAAGGTCATGGACCGTCAGGGCGTCTTGGACGCCCTGTATGAGCGTGAGGCAAAAGGCTCCACGGGGATCGGCGGCGGCGTGGCGATACCCCACGCCCGATGCCCGGAGATCACAGACGCCGTGCTGGCCGTAGGGGTCGCGCCGGACGGTGTCGAGTTCGACGCCGTAGACGACCAGCCGGTGCGCCTGGTGTTCCTGCTGCTTGGCGCGCCGGACAAACCTGGCCAGGCTATCGAAATCCTTGCCGATATCGGCGCGCTGGTCCAGATGCCCGGCGTCTATGACAGGCTGTCAGGCGCGCGGGCGGCCGAAGAGATCATCCGCGTCATCGAGGAGGCCCGGCAAGAGTCGTGAGGGATGCCTTAGAGCGCCTTCTGGCGGTAGAGCAGCAGGCCAAGCGCATCGTAGCGCAGGCCGAGGAGGAAGCTTTGCGCATCCTGGCGCAGGCGCGGCGCAGCGGCGAGCAGGCCCTGGAAGAGGCCGCCGCAGCCGCCCGCCAGGAAGCCGAGGAACTCGTTCGGGCTGCCCGCAAGCAGGCCGAACAGAAAAGGCTTGAGATGCTGCGGGCTGCAAAACAGGACACGCCCGGGATCGGCGAACTGGACGGGGAAGGGCTCAGGAAGGCAGTGGACCGGATTGCACGCGTGGTGGCCTGGGCCGAGGATGGGGGGCAGCCCTCCGACACCCCGAATGGTTCGAGGCAACCGGCCAGCGCCGGCCCGGAGTACTCCCGCGGCGGGTAAAGGCAGGCCTCAGAAGCGGAGCGTCAGCAGGTCGTCCCGCGAGTCCACTGATTGGTAGCGGGGACCGTGGTTAGCATGCCCGTCAACATCAGGCCAAGGGCCGGGATGAACGTGCCGCCGGAGTTCCTGAGCGCCAAGCTC
>CAYYNS010000115.1:0-5987 GCA_964473085.1 uncultured candidatus Brocadiaceae bacterium | reverse complement strand
GGTGTGCTGGGCAGGCCGGCCGAACTTGGCGCGGAACTCCTCAAACTCGGCCTGGGCCAAGGGCGTCGCAACCCTGTCACAAACGTTGATGCGCGCCAGCGTATTGGTGCGGTAGATGCCTTTTGGGGCGTCGAGGTTCATGTCGAATCCCTCCCCCCATGCCTTCGCATACGGGAACTTGAGATACGACCAGGCCAGCACCTTCTCACCAAGATGCTCGGCGTATCGGTCGTATGCGAAGTCAGTGTACGACCCGTCGGGTTTCATGAGGCGGAGCTTGCCGTCGTACAGGTTGAGGGCGCCATCGTCAGTGACGGTACCCAGGAAGCCGGTCTTGATGACCCCAAGGGTCTTGATGGCATCGAGATACTTCGGGAAGATGCTCTGCTTAGCAAAGCCTATAGCGAACTTTGCGAACTCCAGAACCTCATCGGCCATGGGCAGCAGCCGTTCTCGTTCCTGCTCTGTGAGAGGTTTGCTGAACCCGCCCGGCACGGCGGTCACCGGGTGGATGGACTTTCCCGAGACGATGCTCAGCATCCGGGCGCCCATATGCCGGTTGCGGATGACCTTCTTGGCGATCTCGGGGTTGGCCTGCGCGATGCCGAGGACGTTCCGGACGGCATAGTCGGCATCAGGGCCCATCACGAAGTCGGCGCCGGCAAGAAAGAAGAAATGAAGGATGTGCTCCTCCGTGTAGGCGATGGCGTTGCAGAGCTCCCGCAGCTTGCGCCCCGCGCCAGGGGGCGTTACGCCAAAGACCGCATCGTTCGCCTTCGCGGAAGCCAGGTGGTGTGACCAGGGACACACCCCGCAAATACTCGTGACGATGCGCGGCATCTCTTCCACAGGACGGCCGATGCAGAACTTCTCGAAGCCGCGCAGTTCAACCACGTTCACCTGCGTGTCGGCCACGTTGCCGGCGTCGTCGAGATGAATGGTAACTTTCGCGTGGCCCTCGATCCGGGTCACGGGGGCGATGGTAATCGTCTTACCCATAACCTGTTACCTCCTGGGTGTCGGCGGCTGAGGAAGGGGACGAAGCCGATTCTGCGCGCCGATGTACCGGTTAAGCAGCGCCCGACGATCGGTGACCTGCTTCGCATCGAGGCCGATGGAAGTGAGCGCCCCCATCATGTCAACGAGCGGGTTAGCTCCTTTACGGATCGGACCGAAGCAGCCGCGACATGGCATGTAACCCTTGACGCACCGCGGCACTTTCGGCTCGCCGGGAACGTCGCCGGCCGTCGCGCACCCGGCGCGCGTCACCGGCCCCAGACAGAGGATGCCTTGCTCCATGAAGCAGCGTGTGTTCTCCCACGGCTCGTCCTGCTTGAACTCGACGCCTCTGAGGGGGCGCTCGATCGTTCCGCCCGAAGCCTTCTTCTCACGCTTGACCGGGCACTCGTCACAGACGCTCCGCTCCGGCAACTGGAAAGGCTTTCCTTCCAGTAGCCCCGTGAGCGCCTCCGCAACGAGGCCCGGAGTGGTCGGGCAGCCGGGGATATACGCGTCCACCTTCACAACCTCGTCCACCGCCTTCAGGGATTCCAGCAGAGGCGGGAGATTCTCGCTGGGCGTACCAGCGGGATCGGTCGTCTTCGACCCGCGGTAGACCTTCTCGAACAACTCATCGAGTTTGAACATGTTGGCCATGGCGGGAATGCCACCGAAACAGGCGCACGAGCCCAGTGCCATGAGCGTCTTGCAGGAGTTGCGCATGGCCTCGGCGACGTGCTTCTCCTTTTCGTTCCGGATGCCGCCAGTGATGATGCCCACGTCAGCCTGGGGGATTTCCAGCTTTGCGCCCTCGCCCGTCTGACCGAAGTACTTGTGGTCCATCAGGACGGGCATGTGCACGAACTGGAGCACTGGCAGCAGGTCGAGCAGCGGCTCCCCGATATCAAGGATAGTCACCTCGCACCCGCCGCAGATATTCAGCCATTCTTCTGCAACCTTGACAGGCATTATGGTCTCCTTTCTGACTCCATGATCTTCTCCTCGGTCAGGCCGGGGGCGGTTCACCCTCGACCACCACCTCCGTCACCAGCCGCCTGGTGTACAGAAGAAACGTGCCCTCCTCCTCGACGAGCCGTGTTTCGAACCTGTTGTCAACGTATTGCTTCTGCTTCGCCTCAGCCGCATCGCGGGACTCGTAGACCTGACCGTCCCACATGAACTTGTGTCCATCGAAGAAGCGAACGGCTTGCGGCCCCATGCCTTTCTCCTACGTCGTGCGATACGGGCTCGGACCGATCGCCTTGATCGTCTCCACCATCTCAGTCATCACCTGGGCGAACCGTGGGCCTTCCGACGCCGAGACCCATTCCAGGCGGAAGCGCTCAGGCTCCAGCCCGAAGTCCTCCAGCATCAGGCTGATTGCTTCGGCCCGCTTCTGTGCCTTCAGGTTGCCCTCCAGGTAGTGACAGTCGCCGGGATGGCAGCCGCAGATGATTACGCCGTCCGCCCCCTTGCTCAGTGTGTCCATCACGAGGTTGGGATGCACCATGCCGGAGCACATCACGCGCACGATCCGGACGTTAGGCGGATACTGCAGGCGCGACGTGCCCGCCAGGTCGGCCCCAGCGTAGGAACACCAGTTACAGCAGAATGCGATGATGATCGGTTCGAACTCTGACTCGCTCATCACTTGCTCTCGCTAATATCAGGGGTGGACTACTACGGCTCCAGCGCCGCAGCCAGGACCGCGGCAATCTGGTCGAGCTTGTAGTGCCGCACGAATATTCCACGCTTCGGGCATGTAGCCTGGCAGACACCGCAGCCCTTGCAAAGCGCTTCGTTCGTCTCCACTGTCTTCTTTATCTCACCATTTCGCATGTACTCGATCAGGCTCAGCGCATGGTAAGGGCACGGATCAATGCAGTAAGCGCAGCCGTCGCAGTTTGCGTCCACGACTTCGGAGATTGCGGATTCCAGTGGCAGTTTGTCCTTCGACAGAATAGTAGCCGCGCGAGAGGCTGCTGCCATGGCCTGCGCCATGGTCTCGTCAAGGCTCTTGGGCCCGTGGGCAAGCCCGCACAGAAAGACGCCATCCGTGGCGAAGTCCACCGGCCGCAGCTTCAGATGCGCCTCCAGGAAGAAGCGATCCTGATTCAGCGGCACCTTGAGCATCTGAGCAAGCTCCCCGCCACCCTCCTGCGGTACGACGCCTGCCGAAAGGACAAGCCGGTCACAGTCAATCGCCAGGGTTCTCTCCAGAATGGGGTCCCACGCCAGGACGCGCAGCGAGCCGTTGTGGGCGGAGACGACCGGTTTGCGCTCGGGCTCATAGCGGATGAAACGCACGCCCTTTTCGCGCGCCAGACGATAGTACCGCTCCCGGAACCCATATGTGCGCAGGTCGCGGTAGAACACGAAGACATTTGCCTGTGGGCGCAGCTGTTTGAACCTGAGGGCGTTGCGGATCGCGTGAGAGCAGCAAATCCGGCTGCAGTAAGGGTGGTCGGTGTCGCGCGAGCCCACGCACTGAATCATGACGACACTGTTGGCTTCCACGTCGCCGGCCGCCAGCATTTGCTCGAATTGGACCTGGGTCACCACCCGATCGTTTTCGCCGTAGAGGTACTCGGTCGGCTTGTGTATCTGCGCGCCCGTGGCCACCACGACCACGCCGTGTTCCACTTCCTGGAGGTCCCCGTTCTTGCTGAGCTTCGTCTTGAAGTTGCCCACGAAGCCGTCTACGCCTGCAATCACAGTGCTGAGGTGAGTGATTATGCGCGGGTGGGCCAGGACCCGCTCGATCGTTTGCGCAAGAAATGCCTGCGGATCCTCGCCGTCGAAGAGGTACTGGACATGCTTTGCGTGACCGCCGAGCTCAGGCTCGCGCTCGACCAGGTGCACGTGGAATCCCTGATCGGCCAAGGCAAGCGCAGCCGTCATTCCTGCCACGCCGCCGCCAATGACCAATGCACCGTGGTTCAAGGGCAGAGTTCGCTCCGCGAGCGGCTCTAGCAAGCGGGCCCGGGCAATGCTCATTCGCACCAGCGCCTTGGACTTCGCTGTGGCCTTGTGCGGCTCTTGCATGTGGACCCAGGAGCACTGGTCGCGGATGTTGGCCATCTCGAAAAGGTAGGCGTTCAGGCCTGCCTCGCGCAGGGTGTCGCGGAAAAGCGGCTCATGAGTGCGCGGCGTGCAAGATGCGACGACCACGCGATTGAGCTTGTGCTCCTCGATTGCCTTGCGGATCTTCTGTTGGCTGTCCGTGGAGCACGTGTAAAGGTTATGCTCCGCGTACACGACGTTGGGCAGACTGCGGGCATACTCCACGACCTGCGGCACGTTGACTACACCGCCGATGTTGCGTCCACAGTGGCAAACAAACACGCCGATCCTTGGCTCCTCGCCCGAGACGTCCCTTTCGGGTGGATACTGCTTCGGCTTGACCATGGTTCCACGGACATCGGCAAGCAGTGCCATGGCGCGTGCGGCAGCGCCACTGGCCTGCATGACGGTTTCAGGGATGTCCTTGGGCTCAGTAAAGGGGCCGCAGACGAAGACGCCAGCACGATTCGTGTCCAGGGGGGCGAGGCGCCGAGACAGGCTGTATCCATTATCATCACGTTCGACGCCGAGCCGCTCTGCGACTTCCCCAGCGCCTGCCGAGGGCCGCAAGCCGCATGAGAGCACAACAAGATCGAACTCCTCATCCCTGAACTCGCCGTGTTCGTTCAAGTACTTGATGCGCAGGTTGCCCTCCTCGCCTGTCTGTTCCACGGTCGCAGGCCGCGCGCGCACGAACCGCACGCCCTCGTTCTGAGCCCGCTCGTAGTAGGCGTCGAAGCCCTTCCCGAAAGCGCGCAGGTCCATGAAGAAGATCGTGTACTCTACCCCTGGCAAGTGCTCTTTGGCCATAAGGGCATGCTTCACTGCGTACATGCAACAGACGGACGAGCAGTAGTTGGTCTGATCCTCGCGCGACCCCACGCACTGGATGGAGGCGATGCGTTTTGGCTCCTTCCCATCAGATGGGCGCAGGACGTGACCTTGATAGGGTCCACTGGCGGAGAGCACCCGCTCGAACTGGAGGCTGCTGATGACGTTTGGGTACCGTCCGAAGCCGTACTCCGCACGGAGCGTGTGGTCACAGATATCAAAACCCGGTGCGATCACCACGGCCCCTACGTCTATGTCAGCAAGTTCGTCCTGCTGGCTGTAGTCAATGGCCTTTGCCTCGCAGACTGTCTCGCAGACCCTGCAGGCGTCAAGCCCGTTGCCCTTGGCGAAGTGCACGCAGGTTTCCCGGTCAATGACGGGCACCTTCGGGATCGCCTGCTGGTAGGGGATGTAGATGGAAGGACGTGCGGCGAGTTTGCCGTCAAACTCTGACAAGATCGGCCGTGGCTCGTGGACGGAGACTTTGTCGAGGTTGACGGCCCCGGTCGGGCAGACCACCTGGCAGGCGCCACAGGCCATACATATGGGCGAGCGCCTGTCATAGGCCGGACCGACCTTGCGCCGATTGCCGCGGGCCTGGAAGTCCACCGCCCCGGTCTTCATCAACTCCGAACAGACTCTGGTACAAAGCCCACAGAGGATGCACTCTTCGTCTTTCTTCGGGAATCGTGACTCGGTAACGCCCAGTTCCAAGGCCGTCGCCTTCACCTTCTCCGAGTTCGGGCAGCGGGCCAGGAGCAATTCAGCCATGATCCGGCGCGTCTTGACGACCCCTTCGGTATTGGTCCGCACGATCAGGCCTTCCCGCGCCGGGTAAAGACACGAAGCCTGGATCTTGGTCCGCCCGCCCTCCTCGACCTCGACCAGGCACAGTCGACAGGCGCCGTAGGCCGGCAAGGCCCTGTGGTAGCACAGCGTGGGGATCTTTATGCGCACCTGCTGGCACACTTCCAGCACGCTCTTGCCTGGCTCCACGCTGATTTTCTGGCCGTCGACGGTCAAGCTAATCATTTGCGCCTGATCTCCCGGGTATCGAACCGGCTGATCTCAGCACCCCTTCTCTGCTCGCAGAC
>CAYYNS010000114.1:0-5989 GCA_964473085.1 uncultured candidatus Brocadiaceae bacterium | reverse complement strand
GGGAGGCGGCCGGCCGTATCCGGCAGCTCCGGCGAATCAGGCAGTTGCTGCTATCCGTCGCAAGCCCATCGCGCCCTGAGTCACACTGCGCATGCTCAGGCCCCTGGAACAGATGACGGCTCTGGACATACGCGGCTGCTTTCTGCGCCGGGAGCGCAGCGCGCGCAGCATCGTCGGGGAGCAGCTCTCGATCCTCAAGGAGCGCGACAGGGAGCTGGGGGCCTTCCTGGCGGTCATGGAAGCTGAGGCCCTCGCTCGGGCGGATGCGCTCGACTGCAGGCTCGCCCAGGGGGCCCGGATGGGCAAGCTTGCGGGCATACCGGTAGCGGTCAAGGACAACATCTGCACCCGCGGGGTACCCACCACCTGCGCCTCCCGCATCCTGGAAAGCTACGTGCCGCCCTACGACGCCCACGTCGTGGAGCGGCTGCGCCAGGAAGACGCGATCCTTATTGGGAAGACAAACCTGGACGAGTTCGCGATGGGCTCCTCCACGGAGAACAGCGGGTTCCTTGTGACCCGCAATCCGTGGGACCTGCAAAGAATCCCTGGGGGATCAAGCGGTGGGAGCGCCGCTGCGGTGGCCGCCCGCATGGCGCCCCTGGCCCTGGGGAGCGACACGGGCGGCTCTATCCGCCAGCCCGCCGCCCTCTGCGGCGTGGTCGGGCTGAAGCCCACCTACGGGCGGGTGAGCCGCTATGGGCTGGTGGCCTTCGCCAGCTCGCTTGACCAGATCGGGCCTTTCGCTCGCAGCGCCGAGGACGCGGCCCTGCTGCTGGAGGTGATCGCCGCGCCGGACGGCCGCGATTCCACCTGCACCGACCGCCCTGTGCCCGACTACGCGTCAGCCCTGCGTCAGCCCGTCGGGGGGGTGACATTCGGGCTGCCGCGGGAGTTCTTCATCCGCCAGGGCCTCGATCCTGAGGTGACGCGCGGCCTGGAGGAGGCCCGTAGGGTCTACGAAGCCCTGGGGGTGCGCTTCAAGGAGGTCTCACTGCCCCACAGCCGCATTGACGTGGCAGGGGACAGGCTGTCCAGTTATGCGGTGGCGTGCTACTACATAGTGGCCACGGCGGAGGCCAGCTCGAACCTGGCCCGCTACGACGGCGTGCGCTACGGGCACCGCACCCTAGCGCGGGGAGACATCGTCGAGACCTACAGCCGCACGCGCGGGGAGGGTTTCGGCGACGAGGTCAAGCGCCGCATCATGCTCGGCACCCATGCCCTCAGCAGCGGCTACTACGACGCCTACTACCTGAAGGCGGGCAGGGTCAGGCGGCTCATCCAGCAGGACTTCGACCGCGCCTGGGATGAGGTGGACCTGATCTTCTGCCCGGTCAGCCCCACCCCGGCCTTCCGGGTCGGCGAAAAGGTGGACGACCCGCTCGCCATGTACCTGAGCGACATCTTTACGATCTCGGCCAACCTCGCTGGCATCTGCGGCATCTCGGTCCCCTGCGGCTTTACCCGCGGTGGCCTTCCGCTCGGCATGCAGCTCATGGGAAGGCAGTGGGACGAGGGGCGGCTGCTCGCCGCCGCCCACGCCTACCAGCAGTGCACCGACTGGCACGCACGCACCCCGCCGCAGTTCGCTTGAGCGGCCCCCGCCCGTGCAGAAGGCGAGCTTGACGGCTCCGTCGCTGCCGTCTATTCTCAGAGCGGTTTCCCATCTGGCAGCGAGGGTCTCATGGAACGCCCTGTCGGGGATTTGCGCCTGGAGGTGGTGGACGAGGCGGTGGCGCAGGTGCTACGGCGGATGAGCCCAGCGCAGAGGGTCTGCGCCGCCCTGGAGGCCCACCGCCTGCTTCGGCTCGTTGTGGATGGCGCCGTCCGCTCCCGGCACCCCGACTGGGACGATGCGCGGTGGAGCAAGTTGACCTTCTACGGTACGTGATCGGGGTGCTTCAGCGGGCGGACGTGAGAACCTGGGGCGGGGCTGCGGCGTGTGAAAGGTAGGGTGCGACATGTCAGAGACGATCCTCTGGAAGCTCTTCATTGTGTTGTTGCTCGGCACGCGGCCGGTCGGCCCGGCGGCGCAAGCGGTGCTCCTGCGGCAGTGTTTCACGCAGCCGGTCCCGATCTACGCGGAGGCTGACGTCTCTGCGATCCGCCGCATGATGGCTGACGCGCCGGAGCTGCAGGAGATAGTCTTCGACGGCCAGGACCCGGCCGTAGCATACGAGGAGGCCGCCGGGCAACTGAGCGGCATGCTCAAGACCGCGTCCGCCGACGTCAAGCGGGCCTTCGAGAGCGTGCGCGGAGCGGGTCTCTGGGTCCTGGGGCTTGAGGACCGGACGCGGGTCCTGCTCGTGCTGGACTGCGGGGAGGCGCGCGGCGTCCTGGATGGCCTGCTTCGGGGCCTTGCGGATGATCCGCAGTACAGGAGCACCTCCTATGCGGGCACGACGGTCTGTGGGCTGGGCGCTGGCGACGACGCCCTGTGGATGGCCGAGCAGGACGGCAGGGTCGCGCTCGCCCTGGACCTGCTCACGGTTCAGGAGTTCCTGCTGGCGGCAAGGGAGGTGCCGCGAGAAGGCGCCCGAGCCCCCGCAGCAGGCCCCCCACCTATGCTCTACGCCGAGCTTGCGGGCGGGCCCCTGCTTGCCATGCTCAGGTCGCAGGGTTTCGAAGACGTCGTCGCAGTCTTGCTGGACATGCCTTCGTGGAAGAAGCTGACCGCCAGCTTCGATGGGCGCCACCTGGAGGTCTGCCTGGAGGTGGACCCCGAGGGCCGGCTCGCTCAAGTCCTTTTGGGGCCGAACCGTCCGCCGAAACTGCTGGCGGCCGTTCCCGACTCCGCGCCCATCGCCGTCGTCGTGAGCCTCAAGGATCCGATGGAGCTCTATCGGCTGATCCGCATGGCGGTCGCTGAAATGTATGCGGGCGCGCAGGACGCAGAGGGCGAGTTCTGGGAAGAGTTCCGCCATGACACGGGCCTTGACCTCGAAAAGGACGTCTTTGCCAATGTGACTGAGGCGGCATACATCGTCGGCCAGATGGAGTCAGGGCGCGACTTGCTCGAGCGGGCCGTGTTCGTGTTCGAGACACGAGACGCGGGCAAGGCGAGGGGCTCTGTCGAGGTCCTCGTGAACGCCGTTGCGCGCGGCGGGGCTGTCGAAGTCGCGGAGGTGAACGGCGCCACGATCTGGCACGTTCGGGACACATGCGTCGCGCTCAAGGGCGGCACGGTGGTCATGGCCGAGGAGCGAAACGCAGCCCTCAACTCGGTGCTCGAGCAGCTTGGTGGTCCGACCTCAATGCTGGCCGAGCAGTCCCACGCGCGCTATCCCCACGCAACCAGCGCCTTCATAGTCAACCTCGCCGCTATGACAGGCAGGGCGCAGGCTGAGCCGGTGCTGGGCGGCCTCTGGTTCGGCGACAACCGCCTCACCATGCAGGCGGACGTGGACATTGCCTCGCTTGGGGGAACGCTATCGGGCGTCCGCACAAGCAGGGAGACGGGGCGTAGAGCCGCGTGCACCGTTCTTTTGCACCAGCTCGGCATCGCGTGCCACCAGTACGCCAATGACCACCAGGGCGCGCTCCCGCCAGACCTGGCGGCGCTCCAGCCGGCCTACATCCCTGATGCTCGTGTGCTGGTCTGCCCGGTCTCGGGCAAAGCGTACGTGTACCGCAGGGAAGCCGCCGGCAGGGCGCTCAAAGACATTGTGAATCCCGTTGCCACTGTGCTGGCGCATGATGCTGCAGACGCACATCCCGGCGGCGGCCACGTGGCCTACGCCGACGGCCACGTGGAATGGCTCGGCCGGGAGGCATTCTGGAAGGCGATCGGATGGCCGCCTGCTGTGGCGCCGGTCAGGCCCCAGTGAGCGGCCCGAGGCCCGCGGGCGGCATGCTTTGGCGTGCGTGCTTTCAGCCCGTGAGTTCCGAGGCGAACTTCTGGACCGCCTCCAGCCATAGGCCTTTGCGGACCTGTCGCTGCGTCAGACCCAGGCATGCAACAGGCTTCTTGCCGCAGAGCTCCGCCATGCCTCTGAATGTGCTCTTGATGCCCATGCCCCCCGTGGTCAGGAAGAAGGCAACCCCGGGCAGCCGGTCCCTGAACTGAGAAATGTAGGTGCGCACTGCGCACGACATATTGCCTGCCCAGACTGGGGTGCCTATGACGGCCAGGTCGTAGGCAGCCGGATCGCAGCGCGGCGCCTCTATCTGCGTGAGCCTCCTGAGGTGAGCATCTTTGCCGCTGACGATGAAGCCGAGCAGGCCCGCGCGCCCTTTCCTGTCCACGATCTCTTCAGTGTCCGCCCGGAGCCTTTGAGCGATGGCTTGCGCCACGAGCCTCGTGGTTCCGGTGCGCGAGTAGTAGGCCACCAGGAATCTTTGCCGTGCCATGCTGTCTTCACTCCTCATGATCTTGAGCATCCTGTGCGCCGCGTTGCTCGGTGGAAAGGTCCAGCCTCTCGTGGCTGTCACAACAAGTGCTGTAGGCGGTGTCGAACCGGAACTCGTTTTTCAGCGGGCAGGGCTCTTTCATGCTGGTCTTGACCAGGTCCGAGAACCTGCCGTTCCGCAACTCTGTCAGGCAGAAATCGAACCGCCGCATGTAATCGGGCTTGTCTTTCAGGGCGCCGGTGATCTCGTCTTTGAGGAGCTTATGGAGCTCAGCCACAGTAGTCAGGCCGCGCGCCCGCAGCACATCCGCATTCGGCTTGAGAATGATCCCGATGGTCTCGACACCGCGGCGGTCGGTGATGGCCCGCACGGTGAACTCCTCGATCGAGAGGCAGCGCGACAGTTCTTCGCTCAGGTCCTCTTCCGGGAAGACCTTCTTGCCGCCTGGCAGGACGATCACGTGCTTGGACCGTCCGACTATGAAGTAGTTGCCTTCGGCGTCGCGCCGGGCGATATCGCCAGTGCGCAGGCCTGCGCCGCACAGCATCCGCTGGGAGGTCTCGGGATCACGGAAGTAGCCGGCCATCACGTGCGGGCCGCGCACCACCATCTCACCTCGACCATCGCGGTCCACGTAGACGTTTTGCTCCGGCACGTCCACGAGGCGTATCTGCGTGCCGTCCAGCGGAGGGCCGATCGAGCCGGCCAGTCTTTCGTAGTAGTTGCTGAGGTAGAACCGCGGCCGCGAGAAAGGTTGAACCGTCCCGACCGGGGACAGCTCTGTCATTCCCCACCCCTGCATAATGGGTATGCCCAGGCGGAAGTAACGTAGCGCCGTCTCCCGCTTCAGGCGTGCGCCGCCACTGATGCAAAGCCGAAGCTGTGGCCCTCCGAACAGCCTCTGGTGGAGGCTGCGGAATAGGAGTTTGCCGACATTGATGTCCGTCCATTCCTTTATGGCCTCTGATAGCGCTTCGGCCCGACGCAGGCGTCGGAGCGTGCCCTCCCGACGGGCTGCGCCGTCTATCGCCGACAGCAGAGCCTCGAAGAGCCTCGGCACGCCCACCAGCACTGTCGGACGCGCCGCGCGCAGGAACTCGCCGACGCGTCGGTCGCGCATGTCGCCCATGGGCATCCTGCCCCCTGCATACAGGGGCACTATGACTGTGGTCGTCAGTGGATAGGCATGATGATGGGGCAGGAGGGCTGGAAGGCAGTCGTTCTCCCGCACGCCGAACCGTGCTACGCAGGCCCGCACGTCGAACAGGATATTGGCATGCGTCAGCGTGACCCCCTTCTTCCTGCCCGTCGTGCCCGAGGTGTAGAGGATCTCGGCGGCGTCCGAAGGCGAGGCGTCAGCTCCGGCTTTGCCCTCCGGCCCCCTTCTGGCCTGCACTTTGTGGGTGAGGGGCAGGGTCAGCGGACAGTAGCCATGGGCCACCGCACGGACGCGTTCCACGTCCTGTGGCGCCACGACGAGAGCCCGGCCCCCTGCGTGGCCGAGCACAAACTGGATGTGCTCCGGCGCAGTGTCCAGCAGCTCATACTCGAGCGGGACCGCCACGGCGCCTTTCTGTAGTGTCCCGAAGTAGGCTACGACCCAGGGCTTGCCGTTGGGCATGAGGATGGCGACGCG
>CAYYNS010000113.1:0-6050 GCA_964473085.1 uncultured candidatus Brocadiaceae bacterium | reverse complement strand
CGGCGCACCCTCCTGCGGCGTCTGGGTGCCAGGGCTTCTATCGCGTGCCTGATTGGGGAGCAGGCGCTCCGTGGCAGGCCTCAGCCTGCCGCCCTCGACAGCGCTTGCGCGCACCCGGACGACTGGATCCGCATGGTCGCGCTTGCCGAGCGGGCGGCACTCGAAGAGGACCCGAGCCTGTCCCTCGAAGGACTTGCAGCGCTAGCCCGCTCACATGCAAACGATGCCGACTACCTGGAGCCTGTCGGCGCCGCGGCCATCGTGCTGGTGGTGGCTGGCAGGGAGGAATTCCTGCCGGCAGCGCAGTGGGTGCTCGCGCAGGCTCAGACGAATCTCAGGCTGGAACTCACGCAGAGGCTTTTGGTGGCTGCCCAGAAAGAGCTCGTCGCGCGCACACTGCGCTCTTTCCTCGCCCGCGCACCCGTGGCGCAGATGGGCCGGCTATGCCTGGCCTTGGCACTGCGCGGAGCAGGCGGCGACCTTCAGGGGCTCGATATCCCGGCCGGCCCGCTGAAGGGGGCGGAGATCGAGCTACTCTGCGCGTGCCGCGCCCTCGACGCCATGCAGGACAACCAGGAGCAAGCGGAGGCGCTCAAGGCATTCCTGCGCGGCGGGCAGGAGCGCGAGCGCTACTGCGCGGCAGCCTACCTGGGCCTTGCGCGCGTGCAGTCGGCTACGCCGATCTTCGCGAGTGTCAGCGACCAGGATGCCCCGTGGGCCCTGCGCAGCCTGTGCGCCGGGATGCTGGTGCGGCGCGGGCACAAGCTCGGAATGAACTGGTTCTCCAGGAATCTTGCCCAGGCCACCGGCCCGCAGAAGGCCCGCATGTGCGCCGACCTGGGCCGCGCGGTCGAGGACGTCATCCCGCTCATGCTCGACTGCCGGGACGTGAACGTGGGCCGCTTCGCGTGACAGGCAGCCCGGCGGAGGCAGGCAGATGGAAAACCTGATCGGACTCATAGTCGTCTTCGCATTCATACTGGTGTTCAACATCATCAGGAAGGCGGCCGAGGCGCTTGCTCGCCAGCAGGCGGCAGCCCGCCGCGAGGCAGAGACGACCTACAAGGCATCGCCTGCTCAGGTGCGCGAGTTCATCGAGCAGGTGCGCAGGGCGACGGGCGATCTCACCCAGGAGTTGCGCACAGAGCCGAGCCCCGAGCAGGCCGCAGAGCCGCCGCCTGGGGTAGAATCCGAGCCTGAGGTGCTGCCTGCCGTCGAGGTCGCACCGTTGATCGAGGCCGAGCCCGCCGTACGGCGGGCGGCAGCGCCTCTGCCTGCGCTTCCGCAGCCCGAGGCAAGACCCGCGCCGCGTCGGCGAAGGAAGCGGCCGGCCGTGGCAGCGGCCGGGCGGCTCCCGGAGACCACGCCCAGCGCGCCTGCGGCTGCCGGCTTCGACCTGAGGCAGGCCGTCATCTGGTCGGAGATACTCGGCCCGCCTCTGTGCTTGCGCAGGCGGGTTGGCCACCGGCCACCCATGCCGCTGCGGTGAGGCGCCCGTTGAGGCTCCGAGCAAGCCCTGTCCCTTGAGCGGGGAGAACGGAGCGTGGAGTGGCTGCTGATCGTGCTGGTGCTCGTCCATGCATCGGGCTTGGCTGCGCCGCTACAACCCGCCGACGGCGGGGCAGCGGCGGGCGTCGTCGCAGAGCCTTCCCCGGCTCCAGTCGGGCCATCATCGAGCCGGCTGCGCGCCTGGGGCCTGAACGTTGCTGGCGTCGTCGGGCTGCTGGCCGGGCTCTACGTGGCGCTGATCTTCCTGCTGCTGGTGCTGGAGCCCAGGTTCATTTACTGCCCGTCGCGTCAGCCGCAGGGCGACTGGACGCCGCCGAGGGGGGCGCAGGACTGCACAATCCGCACGGCCGACGGGCTGGAGCTCCACGGCTGGTGGCAGCCCGCCCACGGGGCCGCTCCCGTGCTGCTCTGGTTCCACGGCAACGCCGGCAACGTCACCTACTGCGCGGAGATGCTGGGCCTGCTGCGCGGCTCGGGCTTGAGCGTCCTGCTGGTTGACTACCGGGGCTACGGCAAGAGCCAGGGCAGGCCTTCGGAACAAGGGCTTTACCTTGATGGCGAGGCTGCCTATCGTTACCTGGTCGAGGAGCGCGGGATCGAGCCGGGCCAGATCGTCTCGTACGGCCACTCGCTGGGAAGCGCGGTGGCGCTGCACGTGGCGCTGGAGCGTCCCGTCGCTGCCCTGATCCTGGAGAGCCCGCTGGCAAGCGCCCGTGCGATGGCCCGCCGCATCATGCCCTGGGTGCCCGTATGGCCTTTCGTCCACTCGCGCCTTGACAACGTGGGGCGCATCAAGCACCTGAAGGTGCCGCTCCTGGTCATCCACGGCGACCACGACGGGACCGTGCCGCTGGAGCAGGGCCGCGCGGTGTTCGAGGCCGCTGCCGGGCCGAAGAGGTTCTTCACGGTCACGGGCGCGGACCACAACGACAACTACCTAGCCGGGGGGCGCGCCTACTTCGACGAGCTGATCGGCTTTTGCCGCCAGTGCGTCGAGCGCACCCACCGGAATTGACTCCTTTACGAACCCACGCTCGGCGCCTAAAATGTCTGGGCGGGGCCTTTTGCCGGCCGCCGGGCTTCGGCACCAGCGCACGTCCTTGCGAGCGGTTTCAAGGAGGGGCAAGATGACAAGAGAGCCGGCTGTGTCAGGTCAGTTCTACCCTAGCGATCCGGATGAACTCAGGTTCATGATCGCCGAGTACACGCCGTCGGTCGAGCAACGGCAGAAGGTGCTGGGTGCGCTCAGCCCCCATGCGGGCTACGTCTTCTGCGGGGCCACGGCCGCTGCGGTTTTCGGACGCATCGAGGTGCCGCCGGCGGTGATCCTGTTGAACCCGAGCCACCATTACTACTCGCCGGCCTGTGCGCTCTGGACCGGCGGCGCCTGGCAGACGCCGCTCGGGCAGGTGCAGATCCATAAGGCACTCACCGACGCCCTCGCGGAGCTCATGATGGTCACCCCCGACAACCGCCCGCATTACCCCGAACACTCGGGCGAGGTCGTGGTGCCCTTCCTGCAGTACCATCGCCCCGACGTGCGGATCGCCGTGATCTGCATCGCCTCGAGCGCCGACCTCAGTCAGGTCATGGACCTCGGCCAAGGGATCAAGGAGGCGATCGAGGCGAGCGGCGAACCGGCCGTCCTGGTGGTCGCCAGCAGTGACATGTCCCACGAGGACGGGCACGCTGCGCTGAAGGTAGTCAACAAGCACGACCCGATGGCGATCGAGCAGATGGAAAAACTCGACCCGGAGGGCCTCGTGCGCACGGCGCGGTCGCACAACATCACGATGTGCGGCGTGCTGCCGGCAGCCGCAATGATGGCGAGCGTGCGGGCGCGCGGCGGCACGCGAGGCGAGCTGGTGCACCGCGCCACCAGCGCCGACTCGCCCCACGGGCGCGGCACCTACGTCGTCGGCTACGCTGGCATGATCTTCCGCTAAGCGCAGCCGGAGCGCACGACGGCAGCAGGCGCCGTCCCCTCACGCTGATACCCGAATTGCGACGATGTCTTGGTGCGGCCCGCGCTCGACGAGCAGGTCGGCGCGCCCTTCACCGGGCGGAGCCCGCGCCTGTCCAGACACGCATTGGGATAGTGAAACCCGTCGAGGGAGACCGTGACGGCGCCGCCCGCTGAACCGGAGAGTTCGCCCAGCAGGCGCTCAAGGACCGCGCAGAAGACGGATTTGCCGCTCCCCGGAGGGCCAAGCGCCGTGCGCGAGGGCGGTGTTGAGCTGCCAGCGCAGGTCGTCTTCCTTCGGGCACCTGTAGCTGAAGTGCCCCACGGAAAGCAGCATGGTCCAGAACGGGACGCCGCTGCGCGAGGCCCTTATACCACGGCAGCAGGTTGAGGAACGGGGTCAGGTGCGGCGCCAACTCCTTCTGGATGCGCATCGCGCGGCAGGCAGCTTCGAAGCCCTCCGTGCCCGGCTCGTCGCCCACGTGGAATCCGAAGGTGGCCGGGAGGTCGCCGAGGGCCTTTACGGCGGCGGCAAAGTCGCGGCGGCATGCCTCTTCTCCCTCACGACTCAGGTGTGGCCAGTAGGCCTGGCGGTGGCACAAAATGATCCTGATGCAGTGCCTTTCAGTCCGCTTCGAGGAGCCTTTTGGCCACCTGGGCGTCGAGCGTTCTGACCAGCTCGACCAGCAGGCGCAGCATCGCGTCGTAGTCATCCGTGTGAATGACGCCGGCGTGGCTGTGGATGTGGCGGGCAGGCAGGCCGAACACCACGCTCGCCACGCCGCGTCCGTGGAGCTGGACGGCGCGGGCGTCCGTTGCGCCGCCCTCAATGAGGCTGATCTGGTGGGGAATTTTCCTGCGCTCGGCCGTCTCCACCACGAAGTCGCGGAACCGCAGGTGCGATATCGTGCCGGCATCCTGCATGTAGAGGACGGGCCCCTTGCCGAGCGAGACCTTCGGCTCGCCCTCGATCCCTGGCACGTCGGTGGCAATCCCCACGTCAAGCGCCATGCAGAAGTCCGGGTTGACGACGTCGGCTGCGGTCTCGGCGCCGCGCGTGCCTACCTCCTCCTGCACCGTGCCCACGCCACAGACGGTGTTCGGGTGCTTCAGCCGGCGCAGCCGCTGGATCAGCTCGATTATGAGCGCGCAGCCCGCCCGGTCGTCCCAGGCCTTTCCCATAAGGCACTTGCCGTTCTCCAACTGCGTGAACTCCTGCCGGGGAACGACCGGGTCACCGATACGCACGCCGAGCCCTTCCGCCTCCTTCTTGCCCCTGGCGCCGACGTCAATGAACATCTTTTTCTGCTTGATGAGCTTGTCGCGCTCCTCCCGCGGCAGCATGTGTGGCGGCGTCGAGCCGATCACGCCCGCCAAGTCGCCCTTGCGCGTCTTGACGACCACCTGGTGGCCGAGCATGACCTGCTCCAGCCAGCCGCCCAAAGTGGCGAAGCGCAGGCACCCGGACTCGTCAACGTCCTTGACCACGAACCCGATCTCGTCCATGTGGGCGGGGACCATGATGCGGGGGCGGTCATCCGTGCCCCGCTTCTTGCAGACCAGGCTGCCCAGGTTGTCCGTCTCGAACTCAGCCAGCCCTTCCAGTTGCGAGCGGATGAAACCGCGGACCGGCCCCTCGAACCCCGACACCCCGTGCATCTCACTGAGCGCCTTCAGGAGTTCCAGCGAGTTCTTTCTCATCGGCATTCCCCTTGAGAATGAAGTGCACACATCTGCAACTGGCGGCGGTGGCCCCTGGGTCGTCCGGCGCGCCCTACGGGCCACGTCCCACATACGGGTTGCGGCCGTCGAAGTATTGTATCTTCAGCATGTCAGTGCCGCCGGGAGTGTTGGTGGAGGCGCCGGCCACGCAGACCATCGTGTCACCGACGCGCGCGTGGCCCAGCTCCAGCAGGCGGGCCTCGCCCCGCTCGATCATCTCATCGGTGCCCCGGAACAGCGGCAGCATCACCGGGCATACGCCCCAGACCAGCGCCAGGCGCCGCCAGGTGGACTCGTTCGGCGTCAGGGCATAGACCGGGATGGCGGGCCTCTGACGCGATATCCAGCGCGCTGTGGCGCCCGTCATCGTGAAGGCCACGATGCCGCTCGCCTTCAGCTCAGCCGCGACGCGGCAGGCCGCCTCCGCAAGCGCCTGCTGACGGGAGGGCGCGCCGCCCGACCGCGCCCTGACTGCCAGGAGGCGCTCGGCTTCCGCCGCGATCCGTCCCATCACCTGCACGGCTTCGACGGGGTAATGCCCGACGGCGGTCTCCGCGCTCAGCATCACGGCATCCGTGCCGTCCAGGATGGCGTTCGCCACGTCGGTGGCCTCTGCGCGCGTGGGACGCGGGCGCCCGACCATGGACTCCAGCATCTGCGTGGCCGTGATGACGGGGATGCCGGCCTGGTTGGCGGCCGCAATGATCCTTTTCTGGACCACCGGCACGGACTCGGTGGGCATCTCGATCCCCAGATCCCCCCGAGCCACCATCACGCCGTCCGCGCGCTCCATGATGGCCTCCAGGGCATCCACGGCCTCTGGGCGCTCGATCTTCGCTATGACCGGCAGGTCGGC
>CAYYNS010000112.1:0-6202 GCA_964473085.1 uncultured candidatus Brocadiaceae bacterium | reverse complement strand
GCGCGCTGACGTCGTCGTTCACATGATAGACGCCACCGAGCCGGTCACGAGCGTGGACAAGCAACTGGCCAGCGACGTCCTGGCAAGCTACAAGCCCTGCATCATCGCCCTCAACAAGATGGACCTTGTGCCGAAAGGCCTGGACGGGCAGTACGATCAGTACCTGTGGTGTCATCTGCCGGCACTGCGATTTGCTCCCGTCGTGTTGACAAGCGCGCTGGCCGGAAAGAACGTCCTCGAGCTGCTCGATGTCGCGCAGGATCTCCGCAGACAGGGCGAAGTCCGGGTAAAGACCAGCGAGCTCAACGCAGTAGTGCAAGAGATATGCGCCCGCAAGCGCCCCGACTCCACAGGAAGCCGTCCAGGCAACATACTGTACGCGACGCAGGTGGGCGTCTTGCCGCCGACCGTTGCGCTTTTCGTGAACGACTCGGCCCGCATCACCGAAACCTATGAGCGTTACCTAGCCAATCAGCTCCGCAGCCACCTGCCCTACTCCCAAGTACCGATCCGCTTCGTTGTGCGCAGGCGGCGCCCCCGTGAAAAGATCGGCGAACAGCAATGAGCACCGAGCTCGCAGGCCTGCATCCAGTTGAGCCTGCCGACAGCGAGGCGGCAGGAGACCGCTTCATCCGGGTGCAGGGACTGCGCACGCACAACCTCAAGAACATTGACCTGAAGCTGCCCCGTGACCAACTCGTCGTCATTACCGGCATAAGCGGGAGCGGCAAGTCATCGCTTGCGTTCGACTCGCTCTACGCCGAGGGCCAGCGGCGCTACATCGAGAGCCTTTCCTCTTACGCGCGCCAGTTCCTCGAACAGATGCCGCGGCCCGACTGTGACCGCATCACGGGGCTCCCGCCAACGATTGCTATCCAGCAGCAAGCCAGCGTGGCCGGTGCCCAGTCAACGGTCGCAACGGCGACGGAGATGTACGACTTCCTGCGGTTGCTCTTCGCGCGGGTCGGCGCGCCGCACTGTCCAAAGTGCGGCACCGAAATCCACCACCAGACCCTCGAGCAGATCGTCGCGTTCCTCAGCGACCTCGGCGCAGGGACCCGCATCACACTTCTGGCGCCGCTGGTGCGAGGGCGGAAGGGACACTACCGCGAGCTGTTCGACAAGATCCGCTCCGAGGGCTACGTGAGGGCGCGCATAGACGGCCATCTGCGTGACCTCGACGAGGTCGTCCGCCTGGAGCGCTACAAGACTCACGACATTGACGTGGTCGTGGACCGGCTTGTCATCAAGGGCGACTCCACGCGGCTCGTTGACAGCCTCCAGACGGCGCTCAACGCGGGCAACGGCGTTTGCATCGCGCTCCAGCAGGATGGCCAGGAGCATCTGTTCAACCAGCGCTTCGCCTGCGTCAATTGCGGCGTGGGCATCGAAGAACCCACGCCGAACCTGTTCTCCTTCAACAGCCCGTACGGGCGGTGCCCGCAGTGCAATGGGCGCGGCGCTGTGGACCGCTTCGACGAGGAGCTGATCGTGCCGAGGCCAGAGCTGAGCCTGTCAGAGGGCGCGATAGAACCGTTTGAGAGCTGGGGCAGGCGCACCGGCCGCCGGCTCGTCGAAAATGTGCTTGCGCTCGCCGACCGGCTCGGAGTTGACCGGCGGGCACCTTTCAGAACGATCGAGCCTGCCAGGCGCCGCGCCATCCTGGAGGGCGATGGGCTTCCCGACGCCAGGCCGGGCAAAAACGAGGCGGTCATCCCGAGCTTCCAGCGGCTCCTGGATTCCAGCGAGTCCGAGCATACGAGGGCCCGGCTCATGCGCTACGTAAGCCCTATCCCCTGCCCCGCATGTAAGGGCGCACGGCTTCGGCGGGAGGCCCTCGCTGTTACGGTCGGCGGCAAGAACATCTACGAAGTCACGCGCATGTCCATCACCGAATGCCTCTCGTTCCTTGATTCACTTTCGTTTGCGGGGGCGCACCGCATTATTGCCCGACCGATCCTGAAGGAAATCAAGAGCCGGCTCGGCTTCCTGGTGGAGGTTGGGCTGCACTACCTGACGGCCGACCGCCCGACCAACACGCTCAGCACTGGCGAGGCGCAGCGTACCCGCCTCGGCACGCAGATCGGCAGTAGCCTCACGGGGGTCTGCTATATCCTGGACGAGCCTTCGATCGGCCTGCACCACCGCGACCACAGCAAGCTGCTGGACGCCCTTGAGGAGCTGCGCGACATGGGCAACAGCGTGCTTGTCGTCGAACATGATGAGACGACGATCCGCCGCGCTGACTGGGTCGTGGACCTCGGCCCTGGCGCCGGGCGCGACGGTGGTCAGGTCGTCTTCAACGGGCCTCTGGGCGTGATGCTGAAGGAGGCCCGGGGGCTGACCGCGCAGTACCTCACGGGTGCACGAGCCATCCCCTTGCCAGCCAGAAGGCGCAGGCCTGCGAGAGGCCGCGAGCTGAGGATCATCGGCGCCCGAGAGCACAACCTGAAGGGCATCAATGTCGCCTTCCCCTTGGGCCTGTTCATCTGCATCACCGGGGTGAGCGGAAGCGGCAAGAGCTCCCTGGTCACCGACATCCTGCTGCGTGCGTTGCGGCGTGCCCTTTACGGCAGCCCTGAAAAGCCCGGGCGGCACGAAAGGATCGAGGGCATCCAGCACGTTGACAAAGTGCTCGAGATAGACCAGAGTCCCATCGGCAAGACCCCGCGGTCCACCCCGGCCACATATACCCACGTCTTCGACGAGATCAGGCGCGTTTTCGCCTCCACCAAGCAGGCCCAGGTCAGGGGCTACAGCGCCAGCCGGTTTTCTTTCAACTCGCGCAGGGGGCGCTGTGAGGTCTGCAGCGGCATGGGGCAAAAGAGGATCGAAATGAACTTCCTGCCCGACATGCAGGTGGAATGCGAGGCCTGCCACGGCAGCCGCTACAACGAGGAGACGCTGCAGGTCACGCTGCGCGGACGCAGCATAGCCGACGTGCTCGCGATGACCGTTGAGGAGGCGCTGGAGTTCTTCCGCAATTACCCGTCAATCGAGCGCAGGCTGCGCACGATGCGCGACGTCGGAATCGGCTACCTCACCCTGGGCCAGCCGAGCACGACCCTCAGCGGCGGCGAGGCCCAGCGCATCAAGCTGGCACGTGAGCTCGGCAAGATACCCACAGGAAGCACCCTCTACTGCCTGGACGAGCCCACCACGGGCCTGCACCTCGACGACATTGGCAAGCTCCTCAGCACGCTCCACAGCCTCGTAGATATGGGCAACACGGTCATCGTGATAGAACATAACCTTGAAGTAATCAAGAACGCCGACTACGTTATTGACCTGGGCCCGGAGGGCGGAGACGAAGGAGGCCGTCTGGTCGCGGCGGGCACGCCGGAGCAGGTCGTCTCCTCGAGCGCCTCACACACGGGACGAGCCCTCAGAACCGTCCTGCAACGGCACAGCATGACGTAAAGGGCTAAAGCCCGTGCGCGGCCCCTCCCCTGTGCCCGAGGCCACGGGTAACCAGGACGGATGCCGAGATGCGTTGGAACACCCAGACGACGGGGGTTCAGGTGAATGAACTGCGCCGGCTCGTGCTCGACGCAGCCGGTTTCGTGTTCGACCTTGATGGGACGATCTACCTGGGAGACGAACTGGTACCGGGCGCGGCGGAGGTCGTGGCGCGCCTGCGAAGGATGGGCAAGAAGGTGGCCTTCCTGAGCAATAAACCCATCGCCACGCGTGACGACTACGCCTGCAAGCTCAAGCGTCTTGGCATCCCCTGCTCCGCCGAAGAGGTGATCAGCTCATCGCTCGTGCTGGCTCGCTACCTGCGGAAGCACCGACCCGGCGCGCGCGTCTTCGCGATCGCCGAGAAGCCGGTCGTGGAAGAACTCCAGCGCCACGGCCTACAGATCTGCGAAGACCCCGACAGGATCCAGGTCGTGGTTGTGTCCTGGGATCGGGGCTTCGACTACCGCAAGCTCAACATCGCCTACGAGGCTGCGCTACGGGGCGCCGAGCTGATCGGCACCAACCCCGACCGCACCTGCCCCATGTCGGGCTACAGGCTGCCCGACGCCGCCTGCATGATCGCGGCCGTCGAGGCGTGTACCGAACGGAAGGTGGAACCGATCGTCGGCAAGCCCTCGCACATCATGCTCCAGGAAGTGCTCGACCTGCTCGCACTCAAGGCTGAGCAGTGCGTCATGGTGGGCGACCGCCTGGAAACCGACATGCTCATGGCCGCGCGTGCCGGCCTCAAAAGCGTGCTGGTGCTGACCGGCGTCACAAGTGCTGAAGACCTTGATCACCTGCCGGTTCGGCCTGACTTGATCCTCAGCAGCGTCAGTGAACTTCTGTCCGTCCTGGAGTGAGGCACATGCCAGAGGCATCAAACAAAAGGTGGCTTGCAGAAATGTGGCGCAGCGAGGTCGCCGACACGCCAGCCGCCGAGGTGTCGGCCACCGCGGCGGCGCTCAAGCGCTTCTATGCCAGCGCGGCCGAGGAGGCCGAGCGCAGGTTCACTGGTTTAAAGCGGGGGCTGCCGTGCAGCCGTTTCCTGTGCGCCGCCATTGACATGATCGCGTCGCGCCTGCGCGAATGCCTTGACGAGGAAGGCAGCGGGCTGTGTTGGGCGGCCGCTGGGGGCTTCGGAAGGGGGTTGATGAGTCCTGGCAGCGTTACCCGCGTGGTGCTCCTCTACACGCCCGAATCGCCCGACGTTCCAAAAGCGGTGGCAGCGCGCCTGAGCGAAGTCCTGCCGACCGTGCTGCCGCGCTCGGTCGTCACTCTCCATACCATCCCCGAAGCAGCGGTTCTCATGAGCCGCAACGCCATGCAGGCACTGGCGCTCATGGAGACCCGACTGCTGGGAGGCTCAAAGGCACTGTATGGCGAGTTCCGCAAGGCAGTGGTGGTCGAGTTCCTGATTCCAGCCTGGGGCCTTTTTGGCGAACAGGTGCTGGCTGAGTCTCTGGCAGGCCGCGATCCCCATACCGGTTCCCCGTATCGGACAGAGCTCAACCTGAAGGAGACTGCGGGTTGCCTGCGGGATGTCGGCGCGCTCCAGAAACTTGCCGACAGCCTGTTGCAGGTGCCTGACCTGGCGCCTTTCTGGAAAGGCCTGGGCGGGCCCCAGAGCGGCATCCTCCTGCCGCCCGAGCGTCGCTTCCTGGGGAAGGCGCTCGGTTTCCTGGTGGCCGTAAGGAATCAGCTCCACTTCAGCCTGGGGCCCGACTCCGACGTGCTTCAGATGCGCGTGCAGCGGCAGGTGGCAGAGGCCCTGGGCTATCGGGATGGGGAGACAGCGGACGCAGCGACGCGGCTGATGCAAAAGCTGTTCGGCTTTACTGGCGGGGTCGCGCGGGTCCTGGGCAGGGTCCAGGAACGCTTCGCGCACATCCGTGCGGTCGCGTGGGAACGCCCCAGGGCGCTCGCCCGCAGGGAGCTTGAGCAGGGCTTTGCCGAGGTGGAGGGCAAGGTTTACAACGCCGCTTCCCCGCCGTTCGCCGGGGGTCCGGCGAGCAGGCGGATGATCGCGGCATTTGTGCTCAGCCAGCGCAGACATCAGCCCCTCAGTCAGGAACTTCTGGATGAGATCGCCGACCACCTTGCCCTGGTGGACGAGCATTTCCGAGGAGACCGGCGCGCGGCGGACCTCTTCATGGACCTGCTCGGCGGCAGCGTGGGCGTGGCGCAAAGGCTGTCATGGATGCGCGACTGCGGCCTGCTAGAGCGCTACATCCCCGAACTCGCTCCGCTGCTGAACCTGGTGCGCTACGCCGAATCCTCTGACTACACTGTGGGCGAACACACGCTGGAGGCGCTGCGTGTGATAGACGAGCTTGCTCACACGCGACAGGAAGGTGAACTGGCGCAGCGGGAAATCCTCAGCCAGGTCCAGCGCCCCGACCTGCTGCGCCTTGCCCTCCTTTTGCACCACGTCGGAGCGGATGTGCAGCAAGGCAACCACGTGGCAGTCGAGCGCGTCGGGCGCCGCATGGGCCTGCCCCGCAGCGAGGTCGAGACGGTCGGCTTTCTGGTGCGCGAGCGCGGTCTGATGACCAGACTGGCCGACGGCCACGACCTCGAAGACCAAGCCGTCTGGCAGAGGGCGGCCCAGCAGGTGGGCTCGGCCGAGCGGCTGCGAATGCTGTATCTGCTCACATACGCCGACTGCCGCGCGGTCGGCCGCCTGGGCTGGTTTTCATGGAGGGATGCCCTCCTCTACGAGGCCTATCAGAGGCTCCTG
>CAYYNS010000111.1:0-6290 GCA_964473085.1 uncultured candidatus Brocadiaceae bacterium | reverse complement strand
TACACCTCTCTATTCGTCGGCAGCGTCAGATGTGTATAAGAGACAGGTGCTCAAGAGTATCCCCAAGGATGTTGCCCAGCCGCCAGCGCTCTTCCACGAAGAAGTCGCAGGGGTAAACGTCGCCATTCCACTCGATCGTCAAGAGGTTGGAGCAATCGGCGCGGTATTCGCACGACTCAGGCGGCAGGCCAAGGTAGAGGCGGAGCCAGTTGTCAATGTGCCGGTTGTAGTAGCCCGGATCGTCACGCTCCACCCACGCCTCGAAGAAGCGGATCATGAAGTCGGCCCATTGCTCACCCGTGATGGACTGGGGCGTGAGGCCGCCACCGTCGGCAGGCTCCGTGCAGGGGATGCACTGGGAGAAGCGCAGCTCGTTATCCACTAGGAAGCGGAAGACCTCTTCGGGACTGTCCGCGTTCGCCGCGCTTACCACGATAAGGACGTTGAACTCGCAGCGGTGCCCCTTCAGGAGAGCCAGCGCGTGCATCGCCGCGTCGAACGCCGGCTGCCCATTCGGCAGGCGGCGCATGCGGTTGAGCCTTGGCGGGCCATCCACGCTCAGGCCTACCAGGAACCGGTTGCGCGTGAACAGCTCGCACCAATCATCGTCCAGCAGCAGGCCGTTGGTCTGGAGGCTATTGCCCCAGCAGTCGCCCGGCCGCGAATGCCTGCGTTCGATCTCGATGGCCTCGCCGAAGAAGTCCAGCCCCATCAGCGTCGGCTCGCCCCCCTGCCAGCTCAGCTTGATCTGGGCAGGCTCCAGCGCCCGGTACTGACGGCAGACCTCTTCGAAGACCTGTGTCGTCATGCGCGGCCGCGACGCGTCAGCATACATGCGGCGCACGCCTCGGTAGTAACAGTGCTGACACGCCATGTTGCAATCGGCGGATGCGGGTTTCAAGAGTATGCCCAGACGCGGCTTCGTCATGGCCACCGCCGGCATCGGAATACGGGCTGCCTGCGTGGAGCTGGCCAGCCGTAAGACCTCAGCGCGTCCCCTCCATCCTCTGCCGAAGGATGCCGATCTTGTCGCGCAGGCGCGCTGCCATCTCGTAATTCTCCTGCTCGATCGCTACCTGCTGTTCGGCCCTCAGGGTGTGGAGGAGTTCCGCGTCGGTGAGGGGGACATTGTAGCGCTCTCTGAGGCTGCGGCGCAGGTCAATAAGCGCGCGCCTCTCGAGGCTCTTGGGGATCTGGCCGGCCAGAGCATGGTACTGGAAGAACTCCTCGATCTCCTCAACGCCCTTGCTGAGGGCACGGACCGCTTGCTGAAGCTGCTGGCCCTGGATGCCCAGGAAGGCCTCTGCGTGGGCACGGTCCGCAATGATCGCCGGCCGGCCGCGGTCGAAGTGGAAGACAACGCCGCTGTCGTCCACCCATTCCCGGACGAACTCCAGTATCTCGAGCGCATGGAGGGCATCGCGCAACGCGTGGTAATAGTCGCCGATCAGCAGGAAGGCCTGCCGGCGCTTCGTGTAGTCGTTCAGCTCCGACTCCAGCTCGTCGAGCAGGGCGTCGTCGAGACGGAAATCAACCGACTCGCTGGCCGGTTCGGCCGAGCTTAGCCCCTGCACGAGGCGCTTGCAGTATGCAAGCACGCTCTGGCAGCCGTAGGGGCAGTCGCCGCTGGGTGGCCCATCCACTTCCCACTGGATCACGCCGTCGCGGAGGCGTATCTGGAGTTTCGGGCGGCGATCCAACCCGATGATCTTGCGGACGTTATTAGCCTCTTCCTCCTCGTCGAAACGCCATCCGTCCAGGATGATCCTGAGATCCAAGGTGTCTTCCTCCGTCTGGCAAATCCCCGGCGGCCTGCGCTGCGCGCCTACTGCGCCTTGCCCTGTCCAGCGGTCCCCTGCGCCTGAGGGGCCGGGCGGGCTGCCGCGCCGACGTATCGCATGCGCAGGTCATGGAGCAGGCCATCCAGATACTGCTGCTCGTCCGCCGAGAGATTGCCCTGCATCTTCTGGCGCAACATATCTATTGTATCAATGAGATACTCGGCTTCAGGGAGGTCGGCTTCCTTTTGTTTTGTGGCCGGGTTCTCGATCTCTCCCAGGCACATCAGAGTCTGCGTGTAGAGTCCGGCAAAAAAGACGCGCACGTCCGGCTTGGGGTAAGACTTCGGCCTGCTTGCGGCCTCCGTTCTTCCCTGTTCCTTGAGGCGTTCGCGTTCCTCAGCCACACGCTGCTTCCATCCTTCGTCAACGCGGAACTGGGGACCTTTGCCCTCACCAGCGGCCTGCTCCTTCTGCTCTGGGCCTTGGTCTTGGCTCATGGTGATCTCCCGCCCACGACGTGATGCCTGCCTTTACCTCGCACCCAATATCCAATCCTTTTTGCTAGCGTTTTGCAAGCGACTTCTGGCTCCTGGCGCGCTCCCTCAGTTGAAGCACCGCCGGAACAGCGAAAACGGTTTGCCTCGGGAGCAGCCAGCGCTATACTGGACAGGTGCCGCGAGACCCGGTAAGGAAGGCGCGCGAGGAAGCGGCCCAATTAGACCTCGCTCCTGACCTGCCGGCCTTCCCGGCACCAGACAATTGCGATCATGGCGCTGTGGGCAGGCATAGACGAGGCAGGCTACGGACCCTTGCTGGGGCCGCTGGTGGTAGCCTGCACAGTTTTTGATGTCCCCGAACTCCCCGAGGGCGGTGGCCTGTGGACCCTCCTTGCTGACGGGGTGAGCAGGAAATCGCAGCCTGCAGACGGGCGCGTCGTCGTTGACGATAGCAAGGTCGTCTACACGCCGGCGCGGGGCATTCGTGCGCTCGAAGAGAGTGTGCTCTCCTTCGCCTGGTGCCTGGGGCTCTCGCCCGAGAGGGCGGCGGGGTTGCTCTCTTGCATCCTCTGCCCTGCCGGCGCGATGACGGACGGGTCGCCGTGGTTTGAGTCAGTCGGGAGCATTTCCCTGCCGCTGGCGAGCAATTCCTCAGCCCTGGCGAGCAAGGCCGCCGTGCTGGCGGAGGCCCTGCGCGGCAGCAGTGTCCAGTTCACATCGGCCCGGACCAGCGTCGTGCTGCCAGGCGAGTTCAACCGCATCGTATCGCGCACGCGAAACAAGGCGTATCTGTTGTTCCAGAAGTGCGGCCTCCTGCTTCAGGGTCTGTGGCAGATGGCTGGCGGGCGGGAGGTCTACGTGATTGTGGACCGGCACGGCGGGCGCCGGCGCTACCGGACTTTGCTCAAAGACGCCTTCCCCTACTGCGCCTGCGACGTGCTGGGGGAAGAGGAGGAACAGTCAGCCTACCGCCTGAGCGACCGAGACGAGAGGATGTGGGTCACCTTCCGGGAAGGCGCCGACCGACTCGCGCTGCCAGCATCGCTGGCGTCTATGTTTGCCAAGTACGTGCGCGAGCTCTACATGCACACCTTCAACACATACTGGCAGGGACGGTTTGACGGCCTCAGGCCCACGGCTGGCTATGCGCGGGACGCTCGCCGCTTTCTGGAGGACATCGCGCCGCTTGTCGAGCGAGAGGCTGCTGACATCAACGCGCTGGTGCGGCAGCGCTAAGCTCCGGTGCCGGAGCGCCTCAAAACAGGCCAGTCACCGGCGGCTTCTCTCCGCGCAACACGCGGATGATCTTCTTGAGGTCTTCCCACGCCGCCTTCTTCTGGCTGGGGGACCTCAGCAGATAGGCCGAGTGGTAGGTAGGCAGGAGTGGTATGCCTTCGTAGAGGAACCAGCGCCCGCGCAGCTCCCCCATGGCGAGCGTGTTCCTGAGCAGCGCGTTGGCTGCCGGGCGGCCGAGCGTGCAGATGACCCGGGGGCGCACCAGCTCGATCTGCCGCTTCAGGTAAGGCCAGCACGCCTCCACCTCGTCGCTGCGCGGCTCGCGGTTGCCGGGCGGGCGACACTTGACAATGTTGGTGATGTAGACGTCCGCTGGGTCCAAGCCCATGGCGGGGATCATCTTGTCGAGCAGCTTTCCGGCCCGCCCCACGAAGGGCAGGCCCTGCCGGTCCTCTTCCTCGCCGGGCCCCTCGCCGATGAACATCAGCTCGGCATCGCTCCTGCCTCGAGCGAAGACGGCCTGCGTGCGCCCCTCGCAGAGGCGGCACAGGGTGCAGCGCTTGACCTGCTGCTCGATCTTTTGCAGCTCGTCGGGCTGCCTGGGGCTACGGATCAGGGCGTCCACCCCCATCATCCGCTCCAGCTCAATACGCCGCTTCAGCCACGCATTGTTCATGCAGGGCACTCGCACTCACGCCGTCAGAGAGATTCCGGCCACAATGATAACGACGCTGCCCGGCGCTTTCCAGTCTCACGCTATTGCTTGCCAGCATAAGGGTGTTGGACGGGTTGCGCAGGTCTGTTACAATCGTGTGGCCGACGCTGAGTGTTGAACCCTGGCTGCGGAGGAAAAGGTGGAAGAAGCGATGCGCAAGGCAGCCGCGCTGATCGAGGCGCTGCCCTATATCCAGCGGTTCAAGGGCAAGCACGTCGTCGTGAAGTTCGGCGGCGCGGCCATGGAAGACGACCGCGTCATGGACGATGTGATCGAGGACATCGTGTTCCTGGCCACCGTGGGTATCCGGCCGATCGTCGTGCACGGGGGCGGCAAGCAGATATCCCGCGCGATGAAGGAGGCCGGCCTTCAGCCCACCTTCGTTCGCGGCCACCGCGTCACCGACCAGGCCACGCTCGACATCGTCGTGCGCGTGCTCACCGGGGAGATCAATGCTGACATCATCCGGCGCATTACGGCGCACGGGGGCCGCGCCGTGTCGGCGTTCCAGGACGGGCAAAGCCTGCTGCGGGCGCGCAAAAAGGCAGTTAGCGTTACCGGGGCGGATGGCCGCACGGAGGAACTCGACGTAGGCCTGGTAGGGGAAGTCGTCGGTGTGGACAGGCGCCGCTTCAATGCCCTTACGCGCAACGGGACGATCCTCGCCGTGCCGCCCATCGGACAGGACAGGTCAGGCCAGCTCTACAACGTGAACGCCGACAGCGCGGCAGCGGCTGTAGCCTCCGCCCTCAAGGCCGAAAAGATCGTGTTCCTGAGCGACGTGCACGGCATCATGGCGCGTCCTGGAGACGCGAGCTCTTTCCTGTCGAGCGTGGACAAGTCCGAGGTGAACGCCCTGATTGCGCGGGGTGTCATTGACGGGGGCATGCTGCCGAAGGTGGAGGCCTGCCTGCAAGCCATCTCTGCAGGCGTGCGTAAGGCGCACATCATTGACGGGCGGCTTCACCATTCGCTGCTCCTAGAGATATTCACCGACGCGGGGGTCGGCACGGAGATTGTGGACCGGTCGGCCTCGGGTGCGTGAGGCGGTCGGCCCAGGTCTTGGCCTCAAAGCATAACCCCGTTCGCGGTGCCCTCGGACTGCGTCGGATGCGCCGAAGGCCGTGCAACCATGGCGCAGGGCGGCACCCCGCGAAGCCATTTGACACCCAAAAGTTTCCCTGTCTACACTGGCTGCATCAGACTTTCAGCCACGGAGGAGAACGCATGAGGGTGAGCATCACCGACGAGTGCATCGCGTGTGAGCTATGTGTCGAGGCCTGCCCGCAAGTGTTTCAAATGGGCGACGACATCGCCGAGGTGCTCATGGAGGAGGTTCCGGAGGAGTACCAGGACGCCGTCCTGGAGGCGGCCGAGGAGTGCCCGGCTGAGGCGATCGTCGTCGAAGAGGAGTAGGTGTGTCTGCAGCTGCGGCGGCCGACCGCTCGGGAAGGGTGCTTTGACAGGCAGCGCTCAGCTAAAAGAAGCAATGCTCTACGCCCCTGGCAAGGAACGCCAGGCGCACTGCAGTCTGTGCAGCCACCGGTGCCGGATAGCTGATGGCAAGCGGGGGTTGTGCCGCGTGCGCGAGAACAGGGGCGGAAAGCTCTACAGCCTCGTCTACGGCCGCCCCATTGCCCGCCACGTGGAGTTCATCGAGAAAAAGCCCCTCTACCATTTCCTGCCTGGGAGCCGCTCCTACTCCATCGCCACGCCGGGCTGCAACTTCCAGTGCCCGTGGTGCCAGAACTGGGAGATCTCGCGGGCGGACGCGCGTGATGATTTCCAGGGCATCCCATACATCGAGCCTGCCCAGATCGTGGCTGCGGCGCTCGCCGAGGGCTGCCAGAGCGTTTGCTACACCTACACCGAGCCTACGATCTTCATGGAGTACGCCCTCGATACGGCGCGCCTGGCTCAGAAAGAAGGGCTCCGGAACGTCTTTGTGACGAACGGCTACCAGAGCCCCGAGGCCGTGGCGGCGATGTGCGGTCTCATAGACGCCGCGAATGTGGACCTGAAGGGCTTTTCGGACGAGTTCTACCGCAAGCACTGCCGTGC